>CAIXOA010000001.1 GCA_903920925.1 uncultured Microcaldota archaeon
AATGCAGCTGGCCAACTACGTGTTAACCGGCAGGCAGGAACTCTCCCCCCGGGTTTTAAGCTCGGTCCAATGCAGCGCGTGCCACCCCACCAGCCGTGGAAATCTCGCCCAGGCCCCCTTTCACCAGGCCTGGATCACGCCATATAAAGACAACCTGATGGGGGGTTACACTCTGCTGAGCGATATCCATCAAACTCCAATTGCCATCCTGGGCATCCATATCCCGCGGGAGATTGAACGGCTGGACAACAAATTTGCTGCGCTCACGGACGCCGTATGGAGCGGAGGGAGTTTTCTCTACGTGCCACGCGGCGTAAAATTGGAAGCGCCCTTGCACGCCTATTTCATGATTTCCAAGGAGGGAATCGGGCAATTCGAGCGCACGGTGATAGTGGCGGAGGAAGGCAGCTCCGTCCACTATATAGAAGGATGCTCCGCTCCGCTGTTCCCGCGCAGCAACCTCCACACCGGCGTGGTGGAAATATTCGCGGAGAAAGGGGCGCACGTCCGCTACACCACTTTGCAAAACTGGTCGCATAATGTGTACAATTTAGTTACGCAGAGGGGGATTGCAAAAGAGAACGCAACCATAGAATGGGTGGACGGGAACATGGGCTCGCTCACCACTATGAAATATCCGACCGTAATCCTTGCAGGGGAAGGGGCGAAGGGAAGCGTCCTCTCCATCTCCGTGGCCTCCGGAAAGCAAAACCAGGATTCCGGAGGGAAAGTAGTGCATCTCGCGCCAAACACAAATTCAACGATTATTTCCAAATCCGTGAGTTCCAAGGGAGGAATAGCCACATTCCGTGCATCAGTTGACATAAAACCCGAAGCCAAAAACTCCAATTCCTTCGTGAAATGCCAGGGCCTGATGCTGGACGGGATTTCGAAAAACAATTCCCTGCCCAGATTCCTTGTCGGGAACGGGGATTCCTTCGTCTCCCACGAGGCGAGCGCGGGAAGGCTTAGCGAAAAGAAGCTGTTCTACCTGATGAGCCGCGGGCTCTCAAGAAAAGATGCGGAGGAACTGCTCGTTGTCGGATTTTTGGAATCCTTCCTAAAAGAGCTTCCATTCGAGTATGCGGTTGAGTTCAACCGCCTCATAGGGATGGAGATAGAAGGGCAAGCGGTATAATCTATTGGAACGCCTTCACTTCCCAGATATACTTTCCGCGCGTAGGAACGGATTCAACGGAAACCCTTATTTTGTACCCGTTGGATTTGATGAACTCCCCGAGTTTCTGCAATCTCGCATTGTCCACTTCGTCGGTGTTCACCCAGGAGCAGGATTTGCGCGTGGCGATGCAGTCGGCGAGCGCCTCGGCGTCGGTCTCGGACAGCCCCATCTCCATAAGCTTGTCGCATATCTCGCCCATGCATGTAGTCTGGGGTTAAATGCTTAAATAATTATGCCAGCCCGCAGAATGTCAATTTTTATTACTGGCATTACTGGCGGGGAGGTCTCCCCCCACTTATAAAGTGCAAATTCATCATAATTCTCATGAGAATCCGCTCGTGGAAATTTCGCCTTTATCCGTCCAAGCGACACGAGGATCTAATGGATAACAATCTAATTTCATGCAAAAACATCTGGAATTCTCTTCTTGAATATTCAAAGAAGTATTATGAAGAAACAGGAAAATTCCCTACAAGACGCCAGCTATACCTACGCACAAAAGGGACATCTCTCTTCTCGCAGGTCGCGCAGAACGTTGCGAACAGACTTGTGCGGTCCATGAGGGGAATGACTGCGAGAAGAAAGGTCGGAATAAAGGCGGGTTTTCCTCGGTTCAAATCCATAGAACGGACGAAGTCCTTCACTTATCCACAGTTTGGTTTTCGCCTCAACAGCAAGCTTTGGCTTTCTGGAATAGGAGAAATATCAATAAGAAAGCACAGGGAAATCGAAGGCAAAATCAAAACTCTCATTATAAAGAAGCTGCCCTCCGGGAAATGGTTCGCTGTTTTCACAAGCGAAATGGAAAAAGCAACATGTGGAAAAGAAGGTCCTGCAGCAGGGTTAGATCTGGGAATTGATAATTTTGTTTACACGAGCGATGGTGAAATCATAGAGAACCCCCGGCATTTCAAAAAGGCGGAGCAAAAGCTTGGCAATGCTGATAAGCGGCTCTCAAGAAAGAAAAAGGGGAGCAAGAATAAAGGAAAGGCGAGGATAAAAGTTGCAACTGCATACGAAAAGCTCACAAACAAGAGAAAAGACTTCTTACACAAAACCAGCCGGAAGCTGGTTGAAAAATATTCTGTAATCGCGATTGAAGACCTTGACACGGTAAGAATGGCAAGAAGTTTCCTTGCAAAATCCGTACTGGACTGCAGCTGGGCAGAGTTCTCTAGCATGCTCGCATACAAAGCGGAAGATGCTGGTTGCGGGATTGTGCTTGTGAATCCTGCCAATACTACAAGTGAATGCAGCAACTGTGGTTCAGTAAAGAAGAAATCGCTTGCTGAGAGATGGCATAAGTGCGCATGCGGCGCATCAATGCACCGAGACCTCAATGCGGCGATGAATATACTCAAAAGAGCTACCGCAGGGACTGCGGGAAGTAACGCCTCTGGAAAAGAAGCCCCTACCCTCGTGGGCAAGCTTCTTCGATGAACCAGGAAGTCGGGTCCGCGTGCTCGGCAGTCCACAACCTTTCTACGTAACTTTATGACGTAGCTTTCTTCTGAGAGCTACCGTAATGGATTTAAACTGTTGCCATGTAAATATTTTTTACCTGTTTTAAGTCTCCGAGAGGGGGCGAGCTTCCGCATGGAAGCGAAAGGTGTTTAGCATGAAAAAAGGTCCGGAAAACAAGAAGCTGCTTGAGCTGATAGTCGAGCTCAAAAAGGCTAACAAGGGAATATGGAGGAAGGCGGCGGACGAGCTTTCAAAGCCGACGCGCAGGAGGCCCGAGGTGAACGTCAGCAAAATAGAGAAGTATGCGAAGGACGGCTCGGTAATCCTCGTGCCCGGCAAGGTGCTCGGCTCCGGCTTCATCACCAAGAAGGTGACGGTGGCGGCGTTCAACTTCAGCGACAGCGCGAGGTCGAACATCGCGAAGAGCGGGGGGAAGGCGATACAGATTTCCCAGCTCCTTAGCGAGAACCCGCAGGGGAAGGATGTGCTCATCCTCATATAGGCGATGCTCATGATGGTCATTGACGCAGAAAACGCAAGGATCGGGAGGATCTCCACATACGTGGCCAAGGCGCTCCTCAACGGGGACGAGGTCCACGTGATAAACGCGGAGAAGGCGGTGATTTCCGGCAGCCCGAAGGACGTTCTCGCAAAGTACCAGGAGAGGAGGTCCTACCAGTACAAGGGGAACCCGGACAAGTCCCCGAAGTGGCCGAAGTCCCCGCACCTCTTCGTGCGCAGGCTCATAAGGGGCATGCTCCCGAGGAAGAAGGCGAGGGGCAGGGCCGCCTACAAGAGATTGAGGGTTTATGCCGGCAAGCCCGAGGCGTTGAAGGGCGAGGCGACGAAGATCAAGGGGGCGGACATAGGCGAGCTGAGCAAGTACATGCGCATAAGCGAACTGTGCAAGCTGCTCGGCCACGTGGAGTGATGTTTATGGCAGACGAAAAGAAGGACAAGGCAGCAAAGCCGAAGAAACCGGAAGAGAGGGCGGATAGGCCGAAGGTGGCGGAGAAGAAGCCCGAGCCGAAGCCGGAAGTTCACGTGCCGAAGCCGGCGGAGAAGCCGGCCCAGGCGCCAAAGCCCGCGCATGCGGAGGCCCCGAAGCAGGAGGCAAAGCCTGCCGAGAAGCCGGTGCAGGCGCCCAAGCCAGCAAATGCAGAGGCCCCCAAGGCCGAGGCGAAGCCCGAGCCGAAGAAAAAGAAGGCAAAGAAGAAGGAGGGCGTGCGCGTAGAGCTGGCCAGGGGAAAGAGGAAGACCAGCGTGGCGAGGGCGGCGGTCAAGGAAGGCCATGGCCGCATACGCGTGAACAGCATGCTCACAAGCGCGATGCCGAACAGGTTCCTGCGCGAGATGATAGAGGAGCCGCTGAGGCTCGCCGGCCCGGAAGGGAACAGCGTTGACGTGGAAGTCAAGGTCAACGGCGGGGGTGAATCCGGCCAGGCGCAGGCCTCCAGGACGGCGATCGCGAGGGCGCTCTCCCAGTATTTCGGGGAGAATCTGAAGAAGTCGTACGAGGAGGCGGACAAATACCTGCTCGACGAGGACCCGAGAAGGGTGGAACCTAAGAAATACAAGGGAAGGAAGGCAAGGGCAAGGTTCCAAAAATCCTATAGGTGAACGGATGGAATTTCCCGTAAGATGCTTCACGTGCGGCGCGGTAATCGGGCACCTTTACGAAGACTACAAGAAGGCGCTCGAGACCAAGCCGCCCGGGGAGGCGCTGGACCAGATTGGGATAGAGAGGTACTGCTGCAGGCGGATGTTCGTGGGCCACGTTGACGGCATGGACATGCTGAAGAAATACAAAAGGCTGTGAATGAGCAAGGGGTCGTGAGGTAACCTGGCATCCTGCAAGCTTGGGGTGCTTGTTATCCGAGTTCAAATCTCGGCGACCCCAACATGGTGATGAGATGGAAAACGAAGAAACGAAAGGGTCAATGCTGCTCCCCCAGGACAAGTACCTGGAGGCGGGGCTGCACATAGGGACAAGGTTCAAGACCATAGACATGAAGCCCTTCATATTCAAGAGGAGGGACGACGGCCTGTTCATACTGGACCTGCGAAGGATAGACGAGCGCATAAGGCTTGCGGCGAAGATGCTTTCAAAGTACAAGCCCAGCGAGGTGCTCGTAGTGGCTTCCAGGCTCTATTCCGCGAACGCGGCGGGCAAGTTCTCCAACCTGACGGGCGTGGACATAATCAAGGGAAGGTTCATCCCCGGGACAATGACCAACATAAAGCTCCCGCTCTTCAAGGAGCCGAAGATAATGCTGGTCTGCGACCCCAAGGGTGAGGCCGAGGCGGTCAGGGAGGCTTCACGGATGGGAATCCCGATAATAGCGCTCTGCGACACGGACAACAACACGGCTTTCATAGACTGGGTGGTGCCCACCAACAACAAGGGAAGGAAGGCGCTGGCCATGGTGTTCTACCTCTTCACAAGGGAGCTCTTGATGAGCCAGGGCAAGATATCCGGCTACGACAAGTTCGAGTACAAGCCGGAATACTTCGAAAGGTTCGAGGACGAGAGGACGGAAGAGATAGCAAAAACCATCGAGGCCGAGGAGGCGAAGCCCGCGGAAACCGACCTCCTGCCCGAGGAAAAGGAGAAGAAAGAGAAGGAGAAAAAGGAAGAGGAAAAGAAGGGGTAATCTTCCCCTATTTTTTGTTTAT
>CAIXOA010000002.1 GCA_903920925.1 uncultured Microcaldota archaeon
AACCGTGAAAGCGGCTATCCCGCCCCCAACCGAGGTAACCAGTTGCACAATCCCCATGGCCGTGAGGAAAAGCGCAGGCACAAGCCCGAACTGCAGGAGCAAATACGCGGAACCGAACAACAACCCCGCCTTTAGTAATGCACCAGCCCCCAGCGATAGGAAATAATTCACCCTCTTCCCCCCGAAAAGGTATTTCATCGCCAATATGAGCAAAACATTTCCCGCCCAGATGAACGGGACCATGAACACGAGCGCAAAAGTGAACGGCCCAAACAAAACTCCGCGCGCAATCGCCCCCAGGCTCGGCAATAATGCAATCGAAACCACCTTCTTCGCATCCAGATTAAGGGAAGCAACCACCAGGAACGCATTGACCAGCGTCCCCACCAGCAGTTGCGGATTCCCGACCAAAAACGGAATTAAAAATGCCAAGAATCCCAAGAAAAGGAATTCCGCCCACTCGAACTTCTCTCCGAGCCGGAACACTCTCGAATCCAGCACTTCCATCGTCCTGTTCGCGAAAGCCATCCTCATCCCCTCATCTGGCCGTAGAACATCAGTGTGTTCAGGCAGAACAGCGCAATCATAAGTATGCTCAGCACAAGGAGCGCCAGTTTGGATTGCGAGTGCATCTCGTTTATATTCCTCTCGGTCTCCGCAACACTCGCGCGCGCATTGCTTATCTCATCCTTTATCCCAGAAAGGCTTAAAGTTGCAGAGCTGGCCGAATCCTCCACATCCTTGGCTGATTGGGAGGTTTGCCCCATCTCGCCTGCGGACTCCTTCATGTCCGTCCCGGTCTGCCTCAGCCCTGAGACCGCGTCCGAAGGCATAAGCGGCACCATCGCAAGCCCCGAAGCCGTATCCTCCACAGCCTGCCCCATCCCGTACAGCACATTGGAATAGGAATCCAGCGTGGAAGATGTGTTCCCCGCAAAGGACGCAAATGAATTCACGGTATCCTCCGCATACCCCACAGTGAGCCCCGCATTCATGAGAATGTTGTCCAGGCTCCTCGTCTGCGCGAGGGCGCTGTCCCTTATCCCGTCGATGACACCGCCGAGGGTAAAATAGAACCATATGGTCGCAATTATGCCCGCGATTCCTATGAAAATCCCGCCCGCAGCGACAATTTTGCCCAGCAATTCCTTCCCTTCCATGCAAATCCGTCACATAATAGCATTTAATATATTTCCCCTGCAAATACAGAGCAGGGTAATTAGAATGGCAGAAGGAAAAGTGAAATTTTATAACGTAAGCAAGAGGTTCGGCTTCATAGCCGGTGACGACGGGCAGGAGTATTTCATGCACCAGAGCGGGATTGCCCCGGGCACCCAACTCAACGAGGGTGACAGGGTCTCCTTTGACGTCGTGCAGGGCGACAGGGGCCCCAAGGCGGAGAACGTAAAGAAGCTCTGATCAGAAACCTTTCTTTGCCATTTCGAGAAGAAATGGCAGGCAGTCTTTTTTCTTACCTTTCTTCCTATTCCACTCCTTTACGATTAGCCTGTAGGCTTCTATCTCCTTTGCATATTCCGGGCGTATGTGCGTCCCCAAAACCGAATGCATAATCCTTGGAATCCCCGGGCACAGCTTCCCCATCATCTTTCCCTGCGCATTTTTCGGGTATGCCTTGCACACCGATGGCGCAATCCTGTGTATGGAACATCTTCCCCACTCAAGGAAATAGCAGGGATGAGATTTCAGCGCAAGCAGATAATCCTCCGCGCACTGCGAATCGTGCATCTCAAGCACCATATCGTTGTCATAATTCAGTATCTTGAGCGGCGCAAGAACCGCAAAATCCGAAGCCCTGTATCCGTCCTCCACGATGCGCAGCACGTCGAAAGCCGTCACCGCAATAAGATGGTTCTTGCAGCACTCCGCGCCGCAGAGCATGCACGGGCTAAGCATGCGCCCATTACTTAGTCCATCTTTTTATGCATTTCCTGCCATATGCATATGATGAGTTGTATACGCTGCGGAGCCTGCTGCACCAGTTTTGGAGTGTGCATCACCCCCGCGGACATCCGCCACATCTCCTCAGCTACTGGCATGCCACCTGCGAAATTCGTGGACACGGTCCAGGATTATCCAGGAAGGGAGCGCACCGAGCCCGCCCTCCGCATAGGCGGGGAAATGCAAATCCTAGTTTTGAAGCGCAGCCCGTCGAACGTTTGTTTTTTCTATTCCCCCGAGGGCTGCAAAATCTATGCCCACCGCCCGCTCCTCTGCAGGACATATCCGTTCAAGAAAGATATGAGGGATATGCTCTCCCGGCCCTGCCCTTCGGGATGGATGCCGGAAGGAAAAGAAAGGAAGCAATACGAAAAAGACATCAAAAATTACGAAAAGGAACTCCAATCCTTCCAGAAGTTCGCAAAAGAATGGAATTCAGGGGGAGGCGGTTCTCTCTCCGAACTGCTCTCCGTCATTTCAAAATCCTGATCCATTCCGCCTTCCTTCCCAATCTTTCCTTTTTGGCTTCCTCAAGGGAAATCCATTTAACTCCGGAATATTCCCCGGAAACCCTTGCGCTCATGTTCTTCGCGCTAACCCGGAACCCGAGCGCTGGAATCCATTTTTTCTTCTTGCGCGAGCCGGCATTGTATTTCCCTTCAAGGGCCGGCTCGTGCACCTGTGCATCTATCGCCGTCTTCCGCATCACCGCCTCCTTCAGTTCCGCAACGGGGTTCCTTCCCTTTTCCACAAGCATGCACGGAAGCTCAAGGAGCTCCCGCTCGCCCTCCATCTTCTTCAGGAATAGCACTCTTCCCCCGTCCTCGATTATTGCGCACGCAAGCGCGGAATACGCCTGCGCCTTGACCAGTTTCTTTTCCAGAAAATTACCCTACTTCTTGCTCTTTGCGTAATCCTCCTTGAACTGCGCAATCCCCCTGTCGGTCAATGGATGCCTGAACAGCTTCTCAAACACGTCAGGGGGGATGGTCGCTATATGCGCGCCCATCCTCGCCGCATCCACCACGTGCACCGGGTCCCGCACAGAAGCCACAATCACTTCCGTCTTGAATTCGTAATTTGAGAAAATCTCCATTATGTCCGCAATCAGCTGCATCCCGTCCTCCGAGATGTCATCCAGCCTCCCCACAAAGGGGGAAACATAGGAAGCCCCCGCCTTCGCAGCCAATAATGCCTGGTTCGCGGAGAACACAAGCGTCACGTTCGTCTTAATCCCCTTCTTCTCCAGAATCCGGGCCGCCTTCAATCCTTCCTTTGTCATGGGCACCTTCACCACAATGTTCTTCGCCCATTTCGCAAACTCCGTCCCCTCCTTCACCATGCCATCCGCATCCTCGCTTATCCCCTCAACGCTCACCGGGCCGGGAACAAGCGCCGCAATCTCCCGCACCACTTCCCTCTGCCCCCTTCCCGACTTCATGATGATGGTGGGATTGGTGGTCACCCCGTCACACATCCCCATCTCCACAGCCGCCTTGATCTTCCCAACATCCGCCGTATCCAGAAAGAATTTCATTTTCTTACCTCTTTTTCATATTCATCGATTCCCTGACCACTGAAGCAATTCCATCCGCATCCAATTTATACTTTTTGAGCAGCTCAAACGCGCTCCCGGACTCGCAGAAATGGTCATAAATCCCGTGCCTTCTCACCGGAACCGGATATTCGGAAGAAATCACCTCCGCGACCGCGCTCCCCATCCCCCCGTTCACCTGGTGCTCTTCAACCGTCACGACCAGCCCGGTCTTCTTCGCCCACTCCACGACAGTTTTCTTGTCCATCGGCTTGATTGTGTGGCAATCCACCACCGCGCAGGAAATCCCTTCACCATGCAATTTCTCCGCCGCCACGAGTGATTCATAAACCATCGGCCCGCACGCAATAAGAGTCGCATCCGCCCCTTCCCTGTACAAATTCGCCTCCCCAATCTTGAAGGGGGTCTCGGGAGTGGTGAATACCGGCATCTTCTCCCTGCACGTGCGTATGTACGCCGGCTTCCCAAGCTCATGCGCCGCAATGGTCGCCTTCCTCACTTCCTCCATGTCTGCCGGCGCCATCACCACCAAATTAGGCAGAACCCTCGTAATCGCCATGTCCTCCAGCGCCTGGTGCGATGCCCCGTCCGGCCCGACCGTAACTCCCGTATGCGAGCCGTGGAAAACAACCGGCACGTCATTATAGCAAACGGAAACCCTGAGCTGGTCCCAGTTCCTTCCCGGGGAAAATACCCCATAGGCGGAGATGAACGCCTTCTTCCCGCATGCCGCAATCCCAGCGGCCACCCCGGCAAGGTTCTGCTCGGCAACCCCCACCTGCACAAACCTCTTCGGGAATTTCTCCGCAAACCAGTGCGTGCGCGTGGATTCGGAAACGTCAGCAGTGAGCACCCATACATTCGGGTCCTTTTCCCCCAGCTCGACGAGCGCCTTTCCGAAGCCGTCCCGGCTAGCGGCGGTGCCATTCGCCGGGAACGTTATGTGGTCACGAAGCATGTTCATCCCTCCTCCTCGATTACGGTCCTCTCCACCCCGAGCAGGTTCAGCGCCTCTTCCGCTTCTTTTTGCGTCGGCGGCTTGCCGTGCCACTCAGTAAGGAATTCCATGAAGGGTATTCCCTTCCCTGGGATGGTGTGTGCGATTATGAGCGTCGGCTTCTCGTAAATCGCCTTGCTCTTCTCGCACGCGTCAATTATCTCGTGAATGTTGTGCCCGTCCACCTCAATCACGTGCCACCCGAACGAGCGGTATTTCTCGTCAAGGGGCTCAAGGGGAAGCACCTCTTCCGTGAATCCGTCTATCTGGATGTTATTCCTGTCCATTATGGCGGTCAAATTCCCCAGCTTATACTTGGACGCAAGCATCACCGCCTCCCAGGTCTGCCCTTCACCGTGCTCGCCGTCCGATATGACCGCATAAACCCTCCACCTCTTCCTCTCGCACTTGGAGACTATCGCCATCCCAACCGCCTGCGACAGCCCCTGGCCCAGGGGCCCGGAGGAGTTCTCAATCCCCGGAAGCGCGGTCCTGTGCGGGTGCCCCTGCAATCTGCTCCCCAGTTTCCTCAGCGTGAGCAGTTCCTCCTTGGGGAAATAGCCCGCGTTCGCCATCGCCGCATACATGACCGGGCACACGTGCCCGTTCGAAAGCACCAGCCTGTCACGGTCCGGCCAGGAGGGATTCTTCGGGTCATGGTACAATACGTTGAAGTAGAGCGCGGTGAAGATGTCCGCGAGCCCTATGGAGCCGGCGGAATGCCCGGATTTCGCCTCATAGAGCATCTTGATTACGTCTTCGCGTATCGTGTTCGCAATCAGCTTCAGCTGCTTCGTGTTGGTGATTCTCATCCTGCTACCCATGGCTCTCCCCCCAGCCCTTTTTCAAGGCATTCTTCAAATCCTCGATTGCCTTTTCCGCGTCCGGCTTCGCGAATATGGAGCTCGCCGCAGCAAGGCCGTTCGCACCCGCCCCCGCGGCCCTCAGCCCGGTCTCGGGATTGATTCCCCCATCCACCTCTATCTCTGCTTTCGGAAGCATCCTTCTTAATTCCCTTATCTTCGCCTCCACGTCCGGGATGTATTTTTGCCCGTAGAACCCCGGGTGCACGGACATCACAAGTATTTTCTCCACATTTTTGAGGTGCGGCTTTATTTTCTCAAGGGAGGTTTCCGGGTTAAGCGCAACCCCCAGCCTTCCGCCGCTCTCCTTAACCGCATTTGCAAGATTATCCCAGCTCTCAACCGCCTCCACGTGCACCATGTGCAGGTAAGGCCCCTTCACCTTCGCCACCCACCCCTCCGGCTTTTGCACCATCCAGTGGATTTCATATCTCAATCCGGAGGGAAGCTCCTGCAGTTCCTTTATCCCTATTGTAAAATTAGGCACGAACTTGTTATCCATTATATCAATATGGATAATATTCACATAATTCCTGACGCGTGAGATATGCTCCAGCAATTCCTCCTTGGTTTTCACCAGGACGGCTGGTATTATCTCTAGCGCCATATCTTTACCCCACAATACGAGCGCTTGCCCGTAATATTGTATACCCGTTTGGAATTAAAATATTCGCATAGGCCACAAATCCAATTCTGAACGGAAAAAATGCAAAAAACGCGCATACGTTTATAATGTTTCACTGATTTACCAAGCCCGTGGTAAAAATGGCAACAAAAAAGAAAGCCGTAAAGAAGAAGGGAAAGAAAGTCATGAAGAAGCACGCACACACGGTCTGTGCCTGCTGCAGATAATTTTTTCCCTTTTTCTAATTTTTTAGAACTTTTTGCAAAAAATTGCACATACGTTTATAATGCTTCACTGTTTTACCAAGCCAGTGATAAAAATGGCAACAAAAAAGAAATCAAAGAAAAAGGTAGCGAAGAAAAAGGGAAGAAAATAAATTTTTCCCTTTTTTATTATTTTAACAACTCATTTTATCTCAAGGAGTTCCCTCGCCTTCTGCACCACGGTGTGCGAATTCGCCACAAGCACCTTCCTTTCCCTCATTAATATCCTCCCGTCGCAAATGGTCGTATCCACCGCGGAAGGAAATGCGGAATACACTATTTGGCTAATCAGGTCGTTCATCGGAGAGAAAGCAAGATGGTTGGTGGAAAGAAGAAGAATATCCGCCTTCATCCCCTTCGCCAATTTCCCCGTATAATCCATCCCGAGCGCCTGCGCGCCCATCCATGTGCCCATCGCGAATGCCTTCTCGTGCCCCATCGCGTGCGGGTCGCACCGATACACCTTCTGCAGGAGGCACGCGAGCCTCATCTGCTCCATCATGCTGAAATTATAGTAGGCAGCCACATCGCTCCCCAGCCCCACGGTGATTCCCATCTTAAGCATCTCCGGAACGTTCGCCACGCCGCTCGCCAAAAACATATTGGAACCCGGGCAGTGCGCCACCTTCACTTTCCTTTTTTTCAAGAGCTTCAATTCCTTCTCCGTGCACCAGATGCAGTGCGCAAGCAATGTTTTCTCGTTTAGCAATCCCAATTTCTCAAAGTGCCTCAAGCAGCCCTCGCCGTAGAGTTTCATGTCCCCTTTCCTTTCCAATGCATTCTCATCCGTATGCGTGCGGAAAAACACACCATGCTTATCCGCCATCTCCCGCGCCCCCAAAAGCAACTCATCCGTGGAAGTGAGCGCAAACCGCGGAGTGAGCGCATACCTCAGCCGTCCATCCGCCTTCCCGTTCCACTTTCTCAATAATTTCTCGCTCTCCCGGAGCGCAAAATCCGTATCCTCCTCCTGCTCCGGAGGCGAATTCCTGTCCATCAATGTTTTTCCAATCATCCCGCGAAGCCCGAACCTCTCCGCAACCCTGAACGCCTCTTCGGAATGATGCACCGCGGTGAAATCCGAGAAGGAGGTAGTTCCGCTCCTGATCATCTGCAAATATGCGACCTCTGCGCAGGCCCGCGCCTTCTCTCTAGTCAATCCCCCTTCCCACTTCCATATGTATTTCTTCAGCCATGCAAGAAGGCTCATGTCCGGAGTAAGCCCCTTTGTAGCCACCTGGAATGAATGCATGTGCGCATCCACGAACCCCGGGCAAACCAGCCTGTCCTCGCCTCCGAGCGAATCCGAGAACTTATGCCTCTTCCTAATCTCGCTTCTTTTCCCGATATCAATTATCCTGTCCCCTTCCACCGCAAGGGACCAGTTTTCCTTTATTCCGGCGGGCGTAACCACCCATCTTCCCCAAACCTCGTACATCCTTCTCATCCTGACCGCTTTTCCCTCCAACGCAAGGTTTTAATTCCTCACGGGTGTAGGCTTTCCGAGGTGTAAAAGTGGTTGAAAAAAAAGTGCATAGATTTATGATGCAAGTGATGGGGCCATGGTCCTACATTGCCGGGATACTGATTGCGATAATCGCGGGATTTGCGATGCCGGCGAACCAGAGCGTGATAACCGTGCTGGCGGCCCTCGGTTTCATCGTGGGGCTGCTCAACATCAGGGACATCGAGAAGACAAAGTTCCTGATAGGGGTGCTCACGCTGCTCGCGGCGGGCATGTACATAAACCTGTTGACCTCAAGCATACAATACATCGGCCAGCAGATATTCCAGGTGGTGAACTACGTGATAATCTTCACCATACCTGGCGCCGTTGTGGTGTCCCTGAAGGTAATCCACGAAGTGGCTTCCTAGATTTTTCCTTATGGAAATCGGAAGGATGCTCCTTCTTATGCAGAGGGAGTCCTCCAGGAGGGGGGCTCCCGTCCTTTCCGTAGAATCCGCCATAGGAAGGGGCCCGTTCGCAATCCTTGTTTTCACCGTTCTCTCAGCCCGCACCAGGGACGAGACGACGATGAAGGCAGGAAGGAAGCTGCTCGCCCGCGCCCCAACCCCTCAAGGGCTCTCCCGCCTCACAGCCGCACAAATCCAAAAGCTGGTTTATCCGGTGGGGTTCTACAAGACCAAAGCCAGGCACCTGCATGCGCTTGCACACAAGCTAATCTCTGAATTCGGCGGCCGCGTCCCGTCTTCGTTCGAATCCCTCACCTCACTTCCCGGAGTAGGAAGAAAAACCGCCAACATAGTTCTCGCCTCCGCCTTCGGGAAGCATACAATAGGCGTGGATACCCACGTACACAGGATAAGCAACCGCCTGGGATTGGTGAAAACAAAATCCCCGGAAAAGACAAACGATATTCTCGATAAAATAATTCCTAACAGGTACAAAAAGAAGCTCAACATATCCATGGTCGCATTCGGGCAGACCGTATGCACCCCGCTCCATCCAAAATGCTCCGAGTGCCCATTATCAAAAGATTGCCCGAAGATAGGGGTCAGGAGCTCACGGTGAAGTCGAACGCCCCGTACTTCCCAAGCCTCTCCGCAATCTCCCTGGCCTTATTCCCGTCCGGCGCAAGAATGAGCACGCACCCGCCCCCTCCCGCGCCCGTAATCTTCGCCCCGAGCGCCCCGTTTTCCAGCGCAGTCTTCCTTATTTCATCTATTATGGGCGTGGAAAGCCCGAGTTCCACA
This sequence comes from uncultured Microcaldota archaeon, assembly GCA_903920925.1. Classification (GTDB taxonomy): domain Archaea; phylum Micrarchaeota; class Micrarchaeia; order Anstonellales; family Bilamarchaeaceae; genus CAIXOA01. The sequence goes on from CAIXOA010000002.1 coordinate 8,978, forward strand.
AGCAAAGCATGGTTCCTTTCCATCAGCCCGCCCAATTTTTCCGCATCTCCGGCCCCCAGTGCCGTAATCGCCTCATCCACCATGCGCTCTTCCTCCTCCATCATCCTCCCAAATAGCGTGGGCCGGGTTTCCTTCACCTTCGCAACCATCCCCACCAGTTCCTTCGTCGGCCCCTTCTTCCCCGAATTCGCAATCACGAAATGGAATTTCCCCCCGACCTTAAGGGGCTCCGCCCCCTTCCCTTTCCTGAACAGCATCACCCCCCCGAATGCCGCCAAGGTATTGTCTATCCCGGAAGGGTTCCCGTGGAAAACCTTCTCCCCTTCGAATGCGATCTCCGCAACCTCCTTCCGCGTCAGTTGCCTGCCTGCGGCCTTCCCGGCAGCACTGGCAAGCGCCACCGAATAGGACGCGCTCCAGCCCATCCCCGCGCTCGCAGGAAGCTCGCTCTCCATGGATATCTCATAATCGGTATTTCCGGCCACTTTTCGCAGTATCCTCCTGCTCGCCTCCTTCAGCAAATCCCCGCATTCGAACAAAAACTTCAGGGAGGGCGCCTTCGCGACGGTGACCGTGGTTTTCCTGGGTATCCCTATGCCTATTCCCCTGGCCCCGTGCACGACGAAATGCTCGCCTATGAGTATTGCCTTCCCGTAACCGGTCCCCTCCATGGGGAAGGAAGGATACCAAAAACTATTTAATCCTCCGCTTTTTAGCCTTAAACCATGTCAAAAGCCATCATTCTCGTCATGGACGGCCTCGGGGACCTGCCCGACGCCAAGGGCTATACCCCTCTCTCGGCGGCCCTGAAGCCCCATATGGACAAGCTCGCCGAGGAAGGCGCGACCGGCCTCTTTTCCGCCATCGGCGAGGGAATGGTCCCGGGGAGCGACACTTCCCATCTCAACATCTTCGGCTACGACCATGCGAAATACTATCCGGGAAGGGGCCCCCTCGAGGCTTTGGGCGCCAATTTTCCGCTCAAGGAGGGGGACATCGCCTTCCGGGCGAACTTCGCCATTTTCGATTACGGAAAGATAGCGGACCGCCGGGCGGGCCGGCTTTCCACAGAAGAGGCCAGGGTTTATGCAAAATACATCCAGAAGCTCAAGGTCGCCCCCAACATAGAGGCGCTGTTCCAGAGCACCGTCGAGCACCGCGGGGTCCTTGTTCTCCGGGGCAAGAACCTCAGCCCGAACATAACCCCCACTGACCTGCACGTCAACGGCATCCTTCCGAAATCCGTCCCATTGGACCCGAAGGACAAGGACGCGAAGCGCACCGCCGAAGCCCTCAACAAGTTCACAAAGATGGCGATGCAGCAATTGGACAAGGCGAAGGAAAACAAGCCCAAGAAGAGGCCCGTCAATGCGATAATCGCAAGGGGCGCGGGCACCTATTCCAAAATCCCGTCCACCTACGACCGCTTCGGGGTGAGGGGCGCGTGCATCGCCGGAGGCGCGCTTTACAAGGGAGTGGCCGCCTACGTAGGGATGGACGTGGTAGACGTGAAGGGCGCGACCGGAACCTTCGAGACGGATTTGAAGGCGAAGGGAAAGGCCGCAATCCAGGCCCTCTGGTCCCACGATTTCGTGTTCGTGCACGTGAAGGCGACGGACTCATTCTCCCACGACGGAAATTTCGAGGGCAAGAAGAACATGATTGCGAAGGTGGACAAGGAGCTGATACCCGTTCTCCTCCGGGGAAACTGCCACATCATAATCACCGGGGACCATTCCACGCCGATAAAGAGGCGCGCCCACTCGGGCGACCCGGCCCCGCTTCTCATATGGGGCCCGGATGTGCGCAGGGACGGCTCACTGAAATTCGACGAGTTCGCCTGCGCGAAGGGGGGCATCGGCCACCTCCACGACACAGAACTGTTCCACAACATGCTTAACCTGATTGGAAAAGCCCAGATGGTGGGGACCTAGAAAAAGGAAATAAAGGAAAAATAAAGGAAGTTCAGCCCGCTACCTTGGAGATTACGTTGGCTTTTATCTGGTGCTTCACGCTCGGGTCTATGTCGTTCGCATAGTTGTACCAGACCACTAGTTTGCCGCGGAACTCCTGCCCGGAACTGCTCTTTATCGCGTTCCCCAGGGAATCCACGCACGGTATGCTTCCCATGTTCGAGTTGTCCCCGCCAGCCTGGAAAGAG
>CAIXOA010000003.1 GCA_903920925.1 uncultured Microcaldota archaeon
CTATCTTCATCACTTCCTTGTGCGCCATCAGCTGGGTGTGCGCCTGCATCCCCGTACCGATAAAAGCGATGTTCTTCGCCCCCTTCTTCGCCAGGTGCCTGGTGGCAATCGCGCCTGCCGCGCCGGTCCTCATCGCGGTGAGCCAGGAGCCGCCCATCACCGCGAGCGGAGCCCCGCTCTCCGTGTCAATCAAAATAACGGTCGCAAGCACCGTCGGGATGTTCCTCTCCTTCGGGTTGTTCGGGAAAACAGTCACCGCCTTCAGCCCGCTCTGCTTCAGGTTCTTGAGGTACGCGGGCATAACCCTCAAATCGCCGCTCGGGTACATTATGTACATCTTCGGCGGCATCTCCACGTTTCCGTTGCCCCTCTCCCTGAACGCCGTTTCAACAGCCGGGATGACATCCTTCATCTCCAGGATTTCCTTCACGAGCCTTTCCTCTATAATCAAGGTTTCAGACATAATTCCCACCACTGCACGTGCCTTGTTTCTCAACAAATAAAAAGCTTATACCCGCTCACATCTCCTCTTCCTGTGAGGGCGCCTCAAGCTTGATTTTTTCCATGGGCTTCATGCGCGGAGGCAGCAATTCCTTCTCCGCCTTGAACGCAGCGACGGCGAGAAGATAATTCCCAATCGCGCGCGCAACCCTGAAAACCAGATCCTCCCTTTCCTTCACATCGCACTGCACGACGCAACCGGGAAGCGTGGGAACGTATGCCACAAAGTAGCCGTCCGCGGGAACAACGACCACCTCGTACCCCTCCACCTTTATTTTCCTCATCTCACCGCACCCGCATGCATCCTGAATTCCTCCCTTGTAATGCCCGCCTGGGCCATGAGTTCCGCGAACGTGGCTATCCCGTATCTTATCCCGGTCTGTATCGTGGCGATGCTTATCTCCCCGTCCTTTATCCTTCCATACGCGACCTGCTCGGAATCCTTTGCGTATTGCCGGAAACCCATCCTTTCCATCACGGAGATTATCTCCTTCGAGTCGGAGAATTTCCCCATAATGCGGGCATCCGCCTCCTCCAGCGGGACCGCGGGAGGCCTTATGCGTTCAATAACCCTTGTGATGCCTATGAGCTCCGCGATGTCGCTGAAATCCTTCGCAAGTATCTCCGGCCTCTTCATGTAATCCAGGCTCGCCGGGGCTTTCCCTCCGAAGAATCTCTCCACCGCGAATTCAATGAGCCTCATCTTCTTTTCCCGCAGCGCCATCTCCTGGGACTGCCCGCCTTCCATCACGCCGCGTGGCATTCCCTTCCTTCCCGCGCGCCTTTCCGCAGGCGCCGTGCCGGCCCTTTCGAACTGCATTTCCCGCACGTCCGCCGCGGCGCAGATTGCGCGTATGAACTCCTCCGCCCGCCTAAGCCTCTTTGTGCGCAGCCTCTCCTTCGCGCCCTGCAGGCGGGCATAAATGGTGTAGAGGCTCGTCTTTCCGCTTATGGTGAAATCCGGCTTCAGCGAAGAGAGGAAATCCTCCAGCTCGCCGTAGAATTCGCGGGGAAGGCTTCCCGCCTTCATTTTCCTGAGCGCGGATGGTGGCTCCATGCATACATACCCCCGAAGAGCATTTTAATACTTTTCCTGCGCAATAATGCCATGGCGAAGCAAAAGGGGCCGGCAACCAGGGATTCCGGAAGCGCGGAGAAGGGCAGCCCGGATTCTGTAAGCGAAGTTATGCGCAGGATGGCGAATAGGGCGGAAGAGCGCTCCGGAGGAAATCC
>CAIXOA010000004.1 GCA_903920925.1 uncultured Microcaldota archaeon
ATTAGGAGCCTGCCCTTCTCGGGTGCGGCTGGAGGTAACGGCATCGGGGGCACCATAATAACTGGAACTGGAATATCGGGGACTGCAGGCATGAGAGGCAGCGGCTTGGCTGTTCCCAGTACTAACAAGTCCGGGAGTTCCCATGTGCCGGTCTTTACCGGCGGGAGGCCGGACGGCTCCGCGGCCCCCGCGGGCTCCGCCGGAGAAAACGCCGGGGGCGGGGAACTGCGCATGGTGCTCTCCTTAGATGGAACTGGAATATCGGGTGACGGCGAGGCTGGCAAGGTGGGTACGTCCGCCGCGGGCTTCGGCTTCTGCATTGGCGCCGGATACGGGTGCGGGAAGTTCTTTTTCTTGAAGTCGAGAAGACCGGAATCGTCGGTTGTTTCCGGGGCCTCTGCTGCCTGTGGAGCCTTAAGCGCCATTGTTGGCGCAATTATCGTGGCCCCCATGTTGAATGCCGGGGACTGCATGACTCCTGCGTGCTCATCCGCCTTGCCTGCCGCCGCTTTAGGTGCGGCAGCTTCTGAAACGGCTGGCTTTTCGTCCGCAGATTCTCTCATTACGATTCCTTTCCTCACGCCATCCACGAACGCGCGGACGTCCTCCTCGTCCCAGAACACCGGATCGGTGGAGTCAATGAGTTCCAAGGCCTTTGCGGCGACGTTTTCCGGGAGTTTCTCTTGCTTCTGTATTAGGTATATCAGTAGCTTCGCCGGGTATGGGTGGCCCTTCTTCGCGAAGATGCCCTCGAAGAAACTCATCTCGTTCTTTAAGGTGCCGAGCTCCGGCTGGCCGGAGATTATGAGCTTGAGCGCCTCGTCCGCCACATTCTGCGGCAGGAGGCCCTGCGCGACCCTCTTCCGCATCTGCATCCCGAGCTTTGCTTCAGCCCTGCATTCCTCAAGGAGCTCCTTTGCCTTCCCGAGGGTTTCGACCACTGCGCCTTCAACACGGATGCGCCTCAGCGCCTCGACCTTGGCGATGGCGGTGGGCATGTCGGCGGGCTGTTCCCAGCTCGTGCCGATTTTCGCCATGAGCGCCTGGATCTTGTCGGATATGGACAGGACCGCTTCCCACTTCTCAAGCTTCACCTGGGCCCGCGCCAAGACACTGGCGTCGAACGTTTTCGCGTCTTGTTTTAAGAAATATGCAACATTCTTCCTGTGCTGCTCAACGAGCTCGGTGACCATCTTCTTGTCTTTGCTAAGGTCGTCAAGCAATCCATTTCTCCTTGTCACGAGGAGGCCGAGCGCGTCATCATCCGAAAGGTCTTCCCCGCGGAAGGTCTTCCATGCCTTCTGGAGCGCGGCGGCGATGCCTGGGTCCGCATCTAGTATTCTTTTCCCCTCTTCCATCCTGGGCTTTTCCAGCATCTTCTGTATGCGCGCCTCGACCGCGTCCGCGAGAAGCCTTTCGGCCTCCGCGGTTTGGGGCGAGGGCTTCGGAGGCTCAGCCTTCGGCTCGCCCGGAACGGCGGGTGCGGAAACCGCAAGCGCATCGGCAACTGCCATAGGTGGCTTTGCCGGCTCCGGAGCGGAAACTGCCGTGGGCTTCGCGGGTGCTTCCTGCATTGAAGATACCCATCCTTCGTATGCCGGGTTCGCGACCAGCGCCCTGACCTGGTCATCCCTTGAGAATTTCAGGAGCTCGGGCGGGACGGATATGCCTGACCGGATGCCCCGCTGGAGCGCCTTTGTGGCCATTGCCATCCTGTCCAAGAGCGCCTCCTGCACCCCTGGTTCGGAAACCTTCGCGGTAGCCACGAATGCCCCGCATGCCTTCTCAACGAACTGCGCCGGGTTGGAGCGGAATTCCGCCTCCTCTGCCATGGATAAAAGAACCTGCGCCCGGGTTATGGGATTGCCGGCCATGAGATACATGCTCACTATTTCCGCGGCTATGGAATACGGGAATTTCCCCTCTTCGGCTATGTGCCAGATGTACTCGCCGATTTCGCCCCTGAGCTTCATCCTTGCCTGGAGCAGGAGGTCGCCTGCGGAATGGATGTCCGCGGGGACTATGAAATGGTTTTTGGAGAGCATGATTGCCGCTTCGGTCTCCTCTTCGGAGAAACCGAGCTGGCTGGCGGCCCTCTCTATGGTCCTGGCGGCCTTCTTTTCCTTTGGCAGGTAAGCCTTCGCCCTGGCGAGGTAGTCCGCCGCCGCCTTCCTGTCCTGGAAGGCTGTGGCAGTCGCCTCGGCCGCTTTCTGCGCGGCTATCATGAGGCTGACCGGGAGCCTGGTTTCCGCTGCGGCCTTGCCGATTACTACGTGATTGTGGAGCTGCTGCTCCCTGGTGAGAGAGAGCGGCCTCGCGGCCGGGGCGGCTTCGGATTCGCGTGCGAGCCTCTCTTTGGTGTCCGCGAGCAGCCCTTCACAATAGGTGTCGGGGTGGATCTGGGAAAGCCTCATGACCGGCTTTTCTACAGAGCCGTCCTCGTGTTTCCTGGTGAGGCGCTCCGCGGCCTTCATGTAGGCCCTTCTCGGGTAGCCCTTGCGCCTTCCGAACGAGGAGACATATTCCGCGGGGTCCGTGCTGAATGCGTACTCTGCGTTCAGGTCGTCAAGCACGTCCCAGGCGACTATCCTCTTTCCGGCTATGGAATGCCTTAGCAGGACTGCGGTGACCATGTCGTCGCGCTGGGAACCGGAAACCGGCGGATGCCAGTCGCGCCTTGCTATCGTGCGTATGTAATCGTATCCCTGCCTCGCCTGCATGAGCAGGTCCAGGGCTTCAGTTTCCAGTGCATCGCGCTTCTCCTTGCGTGCGCGGTTAACGTGCATTATGCCCAGGGCTTTACCTGGGGGCTTCGGGTGCCACCCGTAATTTCCGCACAGGACGACCGCCACGTCCGCCTCCTTTGGGGTGAATCCATTCTTCTTTGCGAGCCTGCGGATGAACTTTTCGGTGTGCTCCGGAACAACTGCGGTTTGCGGCTGCTGGGCGCCGAGGGAAACCACCACCTTGTACTGTGCCGGCTTCGGGGTCGGAGCCTGCGGCGGAGCCGCCGGAATTGCCACGGGCCTCGTGGACATATCAGATACTGGGGCTGCGGGAACATTGTGTGAGAATGACGGGCTGGACGGCGCAGGGACCCGCCTTGTGAGCATCCGGTCCGCGGGAATCTGTGGTGCGGATGCTGGCGGAGAAACTGGCGCCGGTGCCGGCAAAACCGGCGCGGGCATAGGTGCGGGAGTTTCAAGCTCCCTCGCGAGGTCTGCGAGCTTGCCCAATCTCGGGACTAGGCTTGCGCCCTCCACGCGGGGCGGCTCTGGGGATGGAATGTTTGGTGCCCTCATCTGGGTTGTCTTCATGCTATGGATTGGCGGCTCTTCTGGATCCACGGGGTATGCGGAAACCGCAAGCGCCTCTCCAGACAGGCCCCTTGCATCATAGAGAATCATCTTTGCGGAGGCGAGGTCGGTTGGGATTCTAAAGTCCATCCTCACCATCTTGGTTGCGAGGATGAGTTCCTCGTTTGTGTAGTTGAATTTCTTCGCCGCTCCCCTAAGGAGGCTGTCCACCTTCTCGTGCTTTTTGTAATACGCAAAGAATGCGGCTGCGTGCGCCTTGCCAAGGAGAATTATTTTCTGCTCGCTGGCGAACTGCTGTGCCTCCTGGCGGAAGCTCTGGGAGAGCCTGGCGTCCGCTGCGGCCTCATCGATGAGGTATTCGTTCCTGAGGCGCTGCGAGTGAGTAAGGATTCCATGGGTGCTGGTATTGTCGCTCATAGTATATATTTGTCGTAGAAAATGTTTTTAAAGTGATACTATCTTCGAACACGGCTCACCACAACGGAAAAATGCGGGGAAACGGGCCGCCGGGATGCATTTTTGCAGGCCGGCACCGAGGATGCAGAAGGTTTATTAGCGTTATATGATATAATACGGCGGGTGGAAAAAATGAAAATCGTCATAGATGATGCTACTTCGCTGAAGGATGCGGTGGACACGATTGTGAACCTTGTGGAGGAGGGGCTCTTTGAATTCACGAACGAGGGGGTGAGATTGAAAGCCATGGACCCCTCGCAGATTTCCATGATTTCGTTCTTCATGCCCAAGGAGGTCTTCTCAAGCTACGGGCTCGACGAGGAGAGGAAAATCGGCATAGACGTGGACAAGCTTAGCAAGGTGCTCGCCCGCGGAATGAAGGGCGACAGCGCGGAGCTCGGCCTGGAGGAGGGGAGGTTCAAGATAACTTTCAGCGGCGCGAAGAAAAAGAGGGTGTTCAAGCTGCCGCTCATAGATGTGGGCTCGGGATTGGAGAGGGAGCCGAAGATAGAATACAAGAACTACATAAAGATGGATTCCGAGGCGTTCAAGGAAGTCCTGAAAGACGCGAAGCTGGTGAGCAGCCACATAAGGCTCATCCTTGAGGACGGGAGATTCAGGGTGGAGATAAAGGGGGACGAGGGCGAGGTGAAGGAGGAGTTCGAGAAGGATTCCGGGGAGGTGAAGGAGCTGCACGTGCATGAGGGCGCGAGGGCGACCTTCCCGCTGCAATATTTAGAAGACATAGTGAAGGCAAGCAAGGGCGGGAGCCAGATAACAATCCACCTTGAGACGGACCGCCCGCTGAAAGTGGAGTATGACGTGGTGGGCGCGAAGAGCGTCTATTACCTTGCGCCTAGGATAGAGAGCACCTAGCCCTGTTCCTGCTGCTGGGCCTCAATCTGCGAACGTATCCTTCCCATGTCGCGCTCGGAAGTGGCGCGAAGCTCCCTGGTTGCGTAGCCGCGGGCGTTAACCTCGAAGATTCTCACCTGCCCGGGATTGGCCGCGGCGTATTGGAGGAGATTCTCCGGAGATGTGCCCCCTAGGTCCAGGCCCGCATCCTTTGCGGCGAACCTGAATATCTTTCCGCCTATGTTGACGTCTATTACGTTCCCGAATCCCAAGCCGCGCAATTCGTCAATGGTGGGCGCCGCCCGTATGGCGGGCCTTGCAGCCTGCGCTGCCGGCGCGGCGGGCGTTTCTGCCTCCCTCGCAGGAACCTCCTCGAGCATGCGCGGGCGTGCAAGGCGGGGCACCTCCAGGGTGGTCTCTGCGCGCACCTCCCGCATGGAATCTATCGCGGACTTGAGGGCCAGGCTGCTGACCTTGTTCGGGCCGTAGCTCAGCTCGGAGAGCATAGTGTCCCTGGTTGGAAGCGGCGCATCCGGATTTTTCTTGTACAGGTCAACGTAGTAAAGCATCAGGGACCTTGTCTTTTCCGCGAGCTCCCTCCAGGCAGACTGCTTTTCCGCCTCGGTCATTATCGAGGGAAGGTGCGAGACTATCTCATTTGCCAGCGCGCCGAGCTGGCGGCCTATCCCGTTCATGTTGGCTCTGTATATCTCGTCACGGCCCATCTGCGGGGCGGACAGGATGTCGCCAAAGAAGTTTCCGGTTCCATATGCGGGCAGCAGGGCTGGCCTAACCATGTTTTCACCAATTAATTGCCGCGGTTCGTGTTTTTAATTCCTGCGCCCCCTCGCAGCCGCGAGGAGGAACGTGAAGAGCAGGATGAATGCGGCCGGGCAGGCGGGATTGGGGCTCGCGCCCGGGCTCACTGTGAAGCCGCCCTGGCGGGAGTACGTGAGGGTGTCGCTTATCTCCGTGCCCTGCATCGTTATCATGTAGGGGATGCGGTAGATGCTGCCGCCCCCGAGCGCATCCGTGCTGAGGTAGAATGTGAGGATTTTCCTTCCGCCGGGCGGGAGCGCCACTATGCCGGAGTCCTCGCTGTGGATGTAGGGCGGGAATATGATTGTGTAAGTCGGGGTCACGTATTTCTGGCCGGGGTTGGTGAGAACGACGTTGAATTCCGTGCCGTCATAGGCGGCGTAGGCGCTCGCGATGGGCGGGAAGGGCGTGCTCTCGGAGATGTGGATGCGCGTGACCGTGTCGAAGGAGAACGGGCCTCCCTTTGCGGAGAGGCGGTCGGCGGCGCCGGACTGGTCAGCGGAATAGGAGCTGGCGATGCGGCGCGCGTCCAGGTATCCGAACTCCTGGAAGGTGGGGTCTGCGGGGACCCATTGGCCGCCTATCCTGAGCTCGGCCCAGGCGTGCTGCTGCCAGCCGCCGCTGGTGGAGATGCTTGCCTGCCCTTCGGCCGGCGGGCCGGTGAAAACGTAGCCCGAGACATAGCGGTTCTCCACGCCCAATGAGTTGGCGAATGAGAGCAGGAGGTGCGTGAAGCCGACGCAGACCGCGCCGTGGCCGGAATAGACCTCTGCGGCCGGGGAATCCATTCCCCAGAACGCGGTGTCATAATTGACGTTCTTGTGCACCCAGGAGGTGAGGGATGCCATGGCATCGAGCTCGCCCTCGCTTTCGGAGGTGTAGGATTTGGCGAAAGCGGACATGACGGGCGTGTAGTTGGTGAGGGGCGAGCCTGGGAAGGAGCGGTTCTGGAAGGGCGGGTTGGATTCCAGCGAGGGAAGATATGTTACCTCGACCGTGGCCGTGGCGGTTATCGTCTTCGGCGCCTGGAGGGTGGATGGGCTGTAGATGAGGCGGATCTCGTCGCCCTGGCGGACCAGCTCGCCGTCGCTCGTGTTCATCTGGATGACATGCTGGTAGGGGGATTCAAGCAGGAAGGAGCTGTTGAGCAGGACCTCGCGGAGCGTGCCGTTGGACTGGATGTCCCATTCCTTCTCCACCTCCGCGACCATGTGGCCGGTGTAGGATGCGAAGGAGGGGGAGATGAGGATGAGGAGGAGGAAAAGGAGCGCGCACGAACCCGGGGCCCTCATCGTTTCAGCCTGCGCATGTGCTCCGTCCTTTTGCTGATGAGGGGCGGCGTGCCTATGTCAGGCCTGTGCCAGAGGGGGCCGTGGACCGCGCGCGTGCAGCATTCCGCCTTCCCCTCGGCGCGCTCGAGCGAGGCGTCCTGGGCGGCCACGGCGACGGCGCGGGAGGAGGTGGTGTAGATTTCGCCAGCCTCCTCGTAAACGGAGCCGAAGAAGGTTTTCCCGCCGCATTCCCAGACTGCCTTGCTGTCGATGGATACCTTGCAGTCCTTTTTTCCGTTCTCCGGGTAGCCCTCGGGGACGAGATATTTCACGACGGTGCAGTTGGGCGAGAACGCGACGGGGATGAGGCTGCCGTCCGCGATGGACTGGAGGATGCCGGAGAGCTGGGTGCGGAGCACCATGAGTACGTTCATCGCCTCGGGGTCCCCGAACCGCGCATTATATTCTATCAGCTTTACGCCGTCCTTTGTTATCATGAAGCCGCCGTAGAGGACGCCCCTGAACGGGTTGCCTTCCGCGCGCATCGCGCCGATGGTCTGCTGCATTATGGACTTCGCCCCCTCCAGGTCCTTGAGCTCCATGAACGGGAGGAGGCGGCCGGTGGAGTAGGAGCCCATGCCCCCGGTGTTGGGGCCGGCGTCATTTACGAACGCCCGCTTGTGGTCCTGCACCGGCGGCATCACGGAAAGGCGCTCGCCGTCGGAAAAAGCCTGGAGGCTGAACTCCTCGCCGTCCAGTTTTTCCTCCAGAAGGGCCTGCTTGTCCTTCTTCAAAAGTTCGGAAACGTAATTCAAAACGTCCTCCTCGGAATGGAGGTGCTCGCCCATCACGCGGACGCCCTTCCCACCGGTCAGGCCGAGGGGCTTCACCACCACCTCCTTGTGCTGGGCGAGGAAGGCGGATGCTTCGTCGGCATTGCCCACGACCTTGAAGGCTGGGAGGCCGGGAACCTTGTGGTTGTGAAGGAGTGTGCGGGCGTATCCCTTGTCCCATTCTATCCGCGCTGCCTGCCTGGACGGGGAGGCGGCCTTTATGCCCGCGGAGGCGAGGATGTCGGTGACGCCCTTCTCCAGAAGGCCGTCCGGGCTGACGAAGGCGAGGTCGATTCCCTTCTCCTTGCACCAGGAAACGACGGTTTCCTTGTCGGCGGGGTTGCAGATGAGCACTTCCTGGGAGAGGGAAGCAATGCCCGGGTGCTTCTTCTCCATTATGGAATAGAGGGAGGAGCTCTTGGAAAGCTGCTCCGCGATTGCGTGCTCGCGCGCGCCTGAACCCACGAGGACTACCTTCATCACTTACCACCAAGGATTTTGGAAAATGTCTGGGAAAGGATTGCGAGCGCGTCCATTTTGTACTGGCGCGTGATCATGTAGGAGCGGGGGCGGGAGAGCTTCCTCACTATGTCGAAGCGGTAAAGCGTCTGTTTTTCCTTCGGCGGCATGTTCCTACCTCTTCCTTATGAAGCCGTTCTTTATGAGCGAGTCGAGGCCCTCCTCCACCCTGCCCGCGGCGACGTTGTTGAGCTTGGCAAACTCCAGGACGTCTATCTCGCCGTCGTGGGTGCGTATCCACTCGAAAAGCTGGGATTGCAGCTCGGTCTCGCCCACGCCCTCCAGGCGCTGGACGCGCTCCCGCAGGCCCTCGTTCTTGCGCTCGTATTCCACGACGAGGCGGGCGTTCTGCGCGCTCGCCTGCACGAGGTCGTTGTATTTCTTCTCGAGCGAGGAGTGTTTCTGGGCGAGGTCCTTGAGCTTGGAGTACATCTCCATCTTCTCGCTGTCTATAGCCTCCGCGAGGGACTTCATCAGCGTGAAATAGAAGGGGTAGACGGACTGGATGGGGACGTCGTAATACGCGGTGAGTATCTGGAACATGTTCAGGAGCATCAGCCCCATGCCGAGGGAGCGCGAGACGTGGTTCTCCATGTTCGGGACGGTGTACTTGAGCACTATCGCGTTGCGCAGGAGCTCGATGCGGTAGTAGAGGTACGGCTTTCCGTTGAGGTCCTCGGACTCCACCTTCTCTATTATGAGCGCCTCCTCGGAATAGTCCATCCTGTTGAAGCCCAGG
>CAIXOA010000005.1 GCA_903920925.1 uncultured Microcaldota archaeon
AAGCCATCGCGGCCATGTACCCATTCCCTTAAGCTTGCCATTCCGTTCAGGGTGCCTCTTCCCTGACCCCCTGTCGGGCCCTCCACGTTGGAATCTTCTTGCGCCCGGGTAGCCGGCGTTTCGTCAAATCGCCATTCTTCCGATTCTATCCTGATGCTCATTACCTCCATCCAAGAAGACAGCAGTTCACGAGTTGTGGTTCTCTCCCTCAAAACACCCTTGCACTGGATGCCTGCCCCGCATGTACCCGCAATAAGGCCGCAAGTACCGGAATTCGCATTCCCGCTGGAGGTCTGAGTTCCTCTGTTTGGCGGCTCGACCATTACCTGCCCCCTGCTCGGCTTGGGGCTAAATGCAAGAGTTGTGGCCAGCGCAGCAACCGCCATATAACCCATAATTCTGTTCCCCATATGCATCCCTCGTTTGTGGTGAATATATCACAAAAACATTTTTAACGCACTAGCCTATTCTCTAAAACAATAATCAGTGCCTGAAGTGCCTTATTCCCGTAAATAGCATCGCAATGTTATGCTCGTCCGCCGCCTTAATCACATCCGCATCCTTTATTGAGCCGCCCGGCTGTATAATCGCAGTTACGCCCAAGGAAGCAGCATAATCTATCCCATCCCGAAAAGGAAAAAAGGCGTCGCTCGCCATCGCCGTCCCCTTCAAATCCTCGCCGAAGGATTTCGCAATCATCGCCCCGAGCTTCGCCGCGTCTATCCTCTTCATCTGCCCCGCCCCAATCCCCACCGCGCGTTTTCCGCGCGCATAAACAATCGCATTTGATTTCACATATTTCGCAATCGTCCAGGCGTAGTAAAGGGATTCCCTCTCCGCAGGAGTGGGTGCCCTCTTCGAAACAACCTTGGGCTCCCCCTCGAACAATTTGACATTCGCATCCTGCACCAGCAGCCCACCCACCACAGACCGGTATTCCCTGTAGGGCTGCCGCTTCACGTTGCCGTCCTTCACTTCCATAACGCGCAGGTTCTTCTTCCCCCTGAATTCCGCCAGCGCTTCCTTTGAATAGGCGGGAGCCACAACAACCTCCACAAAAGTTGAGGTTATCTCCTTCGCAAGCTTCCCGTTCACTTCAGTATTTACAGCTATTATGCCCCCGAAGGCCGCCTCCGGGTCCACCGATTTCGCAATACTATACGCCTCTGCAATATCTTCGTGGGAAGCCACCCCGCATGGATTATTGTGCTTCACCACCACCGCGGTGGGATCATCAAACTCCTTCACCAGCTCAAAAGCCGCATTCGCATCCAGTATATTGTTGTATGAAAGTGTCTTCCCCTGCAACTGCTCCGCGCTCGCAACGCAGGGCTGGAAGAACTTCGGGTCCTTGTAGAAGGCCGCCTGCTGGTGGGGGTTCTCCCCATACCTCAGGTCCTGCAATTTCTTCAGAGAAAGGTTAAGCACTTCCGGGAAATCCCCCCCAAGCCCGAATGCCTTCCTCATATATCCCTCAATCACAATATCATAATGGGAGATGTGCTCAAATGCTTCCAGCGCCAATTCTTCGCATGCCTTCTCACTAATTTTACCTGTTTTCTCCATCTCCTCCATTATTTCTGCATACTTCTTTGGCCTCACTACAACCGCAACGCTCTTATAATTCTTCGCCGCCGCCCGCACTAGGGTAGGCCCGCCAATATCAATCATCTCAATAATCTCATCGTGCGGCGCGCCC
>CAIXOA010000006.1 GCA_903920925.1 uncultured Microcaldota archaeon
AGCGCATCTTTTAGAGGAAATTTTTCCGCGAGAAGGGTTGCAACCGTTATTCCCGAGCGGCTTATCCCTGGGAGGGCGGAGAAGCCCTGCGCCAAACCCGGAATGATTGCTTTTTTTATTTCCACTTTTGTTTCCTTGCCCGCTTTCTGGTTCTTCTGCAAAAATGCTATGGCGATGAGGAAGATGCCGACCAGGATTGTGAACAACCCTTCGGGAATGCTCATGCTGAAGGCGAGGATAAGGAGGGGGGTGGCGATTATTCCGCTCAGGATGGTTGTGATTATGAGGAATATTGGCAGATCCTTGTTCGCATTTTTGGAAAGCAGGTCCTTTGCCATCTGGATTAATTCGTTGCGGAAGTAGGCTATGGCCGCAAGCAAGGTACCGGTATGGAGGAAAATCGCGATGGCGAGCGCCTCCTGGTAATCCATGCCGAAGAGGAATTTGCCGCCTAGGGTGACCATGGCTTCCGAGCTTATGGGCAGCCATTCTATCACTCCCTGTATGATGCCGAGGATTATCGCGGAAAAGAAATCCATGGGGATAGAAAAGGATGCAAGGATTATAATCACTAGCCCTTCTGGGGAGGCTTCATGCTATTCACCAGGGTCGTCTCCATGCAGGCAAGATGCTCCTGGTCCCAGGATTGGAGCGCCATCAGGGTTTCCCGGACGTATTTTTCGTTCTCACTCCCGCCCAGCTTAGCGGCCCATGCAAGGACCAAAACAGAACTTACGAACAATTCGGCCCTGCAGGCCCTGGACATGTCCATGCAGCAGGCCATGAACTCGTTTATGGCCGCAGGCCTTTCCCTGCTGTAAGAGAATATGCTCTCAAGGGCAGCAAGAAATGTCAGGAAAAGGTTTGGCTCCTGGAGCGGCAGCTGGCCCATCTCTATCCCGGGCTGGCTGTCTTCCGAGCTTTTTAGCCTTATGCCGAGGCAGAATGTTGAAACTTCGGAAATTGCCCGTAGCGTGGAGAAGGCGTTGTCCCAGAAGCGGCCTGACAGATCCATTGATTTTTCAATTATGTCCCTGCACATTTCCGCGGTGGCCCCGCTGCATGCCGCATTGTCGGCAATCCTGCAAAGGAGCGTCGAGTGGGCGGAGGCCATCCCGTAATTGTTCTGCGACATGCGAAGGCAGAAATCCGCGGATCTTATTGCAAGGTCCTGGTGGCCCGTGTACTCGTAAATTGCAAAAATGCTTACTATGAAGCCGACTTTGGACCTGCTCTCCGGGAATTTTTCTATTCTTTCGCAAAGCTCGTTTACGAAACGGCCCCGCTCAAGGAACTCATAATCTTTCGCAAGCGCATCCAACAGGTCGCGCATCTTCCTCTTGGATTTCAGGTATTCGTCAAGTTCGTGCGCAAGCGCCTTTTCGCTCTCCTCCCGCCTTGCGAGATGGCTAAGGTCGGAATCACGCCTGGAAGGGGATGCACGCATAAAAGGGAACGGGCGGACATTCGTTAATGGCGCTGGGGGCTGCGAAGAAATGCTGATTTTCTTTGCGGATCCCTGGTTCATTCTTTTCCCTTGTTTTTAATCGACATCGTCGGCTTGAAATCATCTTCCGGCAGTTTGCATATTCCCTCAGGAAATTTGGGCGTGGGGAGATTTGAACTGTTGCTCATCATGGCGGGCCCGCCTTCCCCGGCAGCGCGCCTGCCCTCGAATGATGCGAAAGGAAACACAAAATTTGCAATTCCGGCAAATAAGAGCGCTGCACCAACAGCAACGGCAGGGGCCCTCAGGAAAGGATTTTTCCTTGCCAAAGGCGCAGAATTTTCCCCAACACCGGTAACGTCAGCCCTGAGTTGCCTGCTGTCCATGTGACCCCCCTCGCTGTTTTACGCACATAATGTTTATAAGGGTTGGGTGGTGGGGTGTGGCATTTGATTTTGCACGGTGCAAATCATAATAAGCATAATTGAGAAGGGGTGCGCATGAAGGAAGCGATTCTCTGGAAAGGAATGCCGAAGAAGGAGGTGCAGTGCTACCTCTGTTACAGGCTGTGCAGGATAAAGGAGGGTGAGCGCGGCTACTGCAGGATAAGGGAAAATCAGAAAGGGAAGCTTTACGCACTCACCTACGGAAAAGCCATTGCCGCGGAAGTGGACCCGATTGAGAAGAAGCCCTTTTACCATTTCATGCCCGGGACGGAATTGTTTTCCGTGGCCACGGTTGGATGCAATTTCCGCTGCCAATTTTGCCAGAACTGGAACATCTCCCAGGCGTTCGGGGGGATAACGGGCGAGGATTTGCCCCCTGCGGGGATAAGGGAGATTTGCAAAAAGAAAAAAGTGCCCGGTGCGGCTTACACCTATACTGAGCCGACAATTTTTATGGAGTATGCGCTGGACACTGCGAAACTATTGCATAAGGATGACAGGTTCAACACCTTTGTGACCAATGGATACATGACTTCTGCGGCTATTGAGGAAATGAAAGGAAGGATAGATGCCTCACGGATTGACCTGAAGGGATTCCACGACAAGGTTTACAAGGAACTGTGCGGGGATGTGAAGCTGGAATACGTGCTGGAGAGCATAAAGGAACTGCACAAAATAATGCATATCGAGCTGATTAATTTGGTTATTCCGGGATGGAACGATGATGAGGAGGACTTGCGCGCGATGAGCAGGTGGGTGCATGATTTGGATCCGCGGATTCCTGTGCATTTCATCGGATTCTACCCCGCGAATTTCATGATGGGCACCCCTGCAACGGAGCTGGGAATTTTGAGGAAGGCGCGGGAGATTGCCCTGCAGGAGGGATTGCATTACGCTTATACGGGAAACAGGCAGGACGAGGAGACGGAGAGCACCTACTGCCCGAAATGCAAAACGCAGGTGGTGAGGAGATTTGGGTTCTCCGTATTGGAGAACAAATTGACGAAGGACGGGAAGTGCCCGGAGTGCGGGGAGAAATTATATTTCGTGAATGACATAAAGGAATACTGGAAAACGCATCCGAAGAGGGATTAGAAGGGAGATATTAAAACATTCGGATACAAATAAGCGTGAATTATTCTGGTGAAACTTATGGATTCTGGAGAAGATTATGAAGTGAAGGATATGTCGCTCGCTGAGCAGGGGATGCTGAACATCGAGTGGGCGGAGAAGCACATGCCCATCATGAAGACGCTTGCCGCGAGGTTTGCGAAGGAGAAGACATTTGCGGGAGTTACGGTCGGGCTTGCGCTCCATGTTACGAAGGAGACGGCGGTGCTCGTTAGGACGCTTCGCGCAGGAGGGGCGAAGGTGGTGATTACGGGATGCAACCCGCTCTCCACGCAGGACGATGTCGCCGCGGCGCTCGCGAAGGAGGGGGTTGCGGTCTTCGCGTATAAAGGCGAGAATACTGAGGATTATTACCGGTACATAGACAAGGTGCTTTCCTACAAGCCGAACATCACCATTGATGATGGCGG
>CAIXOA010000007.1 GCA_903920925.1 uncultured Microcaldota archaeon
AAGGAATGGGACGGGGTGAGGGGAGTGGCCAGAATAGTTTCCGCCCACCTTGCGCCGAAGGGAAAGATGTGAATAAAATGCTGGAAAAAATCAAGGCAACGGCCGAGAAAAACTGGAGCCTCTTCGCCGCCGGCCTCCTGGGGCTTGGCGCAACCGCCTGCCCCTGCCCCACCTGCATCGGCGGCTCAATAGCGTTCTTCCTCAACTGGGTGCGGGAGAGGCTCTGGCTATAATCTCACGGAGTAATCAGCCGGATATAGCTCACGTTCCTGTTCGCCCTGTTGATTTTGAGGAATTTCTTTATGCGTTCCGCATTCCCGTCCAGCACGAATATCTCCAGGCACTTGTCGTTCCTGAGGCCGCTGTGTATGTGCGTCGTTATCACATCCTCGAAGTGGTGTTTCGCCTCGGTCACATCCCTTTCAGCCCCCCTGCTGTGCACCACCAGAAGGATTGACTTAAGCCTTCCCTTCAGCTCCCCGGCTTCCTTGTTCTCGGCAATGAGGGTGCGCAGGCCTGCGCGCACGATTTCCGAACGGCCCGAGAACCCCATCTCCCGCTGCAGCCTGTCAATCTCCCCAAGCATCTTTTCGTTTATGGATATGCTCACTATCGCCATGTGGCCACCTTATTAACCCGTTTTTAAACGGGCTCCGGAATGTTATTAACAATAAAGCAATATAAACATAATAGTTATTAATATATCGTATTGATTTTAATAATGGGGGAAAAAGCATGGGAAAGCAAATAATCATCATCTCATTATTCCTCGCCGCCATGCTGTTCTTTTCGGGCTGCGCCTCGCAGCCGCAGCAGGGGGGCGGCAAGCTCCAGGTTGTCGCCAGCTTCTACCCCCTCTATGATTTTGCAAAAAATGTCGGCGGGGAGCGCGTGGAAGTGTCAAGCCTCATCCCGCCGGGCGTTGAGCCGCACGAGTTCGAGCCTTCCCCCTCCGCCATAAGGCATCTGGGAGAGGCGGATGTTTTCATCTACAACGGCGCGGGCTTGGAGCCCTGGGTCCCGAACCTTTTGGAAGGCGTCGGCAACCCGAATCTCATTTCTGTGGACTCGAGCACCGGCATAAGCCTTGTCTCTTCGGAGGATCCGGATGCGCCCGGGAACGACCCGCACATCTGGCTGGACCCGGTTCTCGCAAAAAAGCAGGTTGCAAACATAAGGGACGCGTTCATACGTGCCGACCCCGGCGCCAGGGATTACTACACAGCCAACGCGGCCGCCTACATGGCGAAGCTGGACGCCCTTGACGCGGAGTTCAGGGCGGAGTTCTCCACCTGCCAGAAGAAAGACATCCTCATAACCCATGCAACCCTAGCCTATTTCTGCAGGGAGTACGGCTGCACGCAGATAGCGATTCAGGGCGTGAGCGAGGAGGGGGAGCCGTCTCCCGGGGGCATCGCAAGCATAATCGACCAGGCGAGGGAGCGCAACGTGACCGTGGTCTTTTTTGAGAGCCTGATAAACCCTCAGTCCGCAAAGCTGATTGCGCAGGAGATAAACGGCTCTGTGGAGCAGTTCAATTCGGTGCATGGCCTCACCACGGAACAGCAGCAGGCGGGGGACGACTACATCTCCCTCATGCAGGCCAATGTCGCAACCATCAAAAATGCTTTGGACTGCAACTAACATCATCCGGGTAATCTGCATGGACAAGGGCAAGAAGGAAACCGTATTGGAGCTAAGTAATGTCAGCTTCAGCTACGGCGAAAACCTTGTGCTTGACGATGCGACCTTCAAAGTGGAACGCGGGGACTTTGCAGGCATGATAGGCCCCAACGGCGCGGGCAAGACCACGCTCGTGAAGCTCATCTTTGGCCTCTTGGCTCTGGACAGGGGGAGCATAAGGCTTTTCGGCACCGACGTCGGCAAATTCAAAGAGTGGCAGCGCATAGGATATGTGCCGCAGAAGGCGACCTCTTTTGACCAGAACTTTCCCGCGACCGTTTTCGAGGTCGCCAGCATGGGAAGGTTCCCCAAGGCCGGGCTGATGAGGCAGCTGTCCAGGGAGGACTACATGGCGGTTGAAAAGGCGCTTGGAGTGGTGGGCATGCTGGAGCTCAGGAACAGCAGGATAGGCGACCTCTCCGGGGGCCAGCAGCAGCGGGTTTTCATCGCGAGGGCGCTGGCCGCGGAGCCCGAGCTCCTCATATTGGATGAGCCGACAGTTGGGGTGGACGCGGAGGCGCAGCACAGCTTCTATTCCCTGCTGAGGCAGCTGAACAGGGAGCTGGGCATGACCCTGCTTCTGATTTCGCACGACGTCGGAATGGTGGCGAAGAACGTCAACAAGCTCGTGTGCGTAAACATAAAAGTGACTTTCCACGACATATCCAAAGGCATCAACAAGGCGGACCTGTCCTGCGCATATCCTGCCGGCATGGAGCTGGTGCCGCATCACCACGACAGGGCGGTAAAATGATTGAGATTCTCCAATACGGGTTCATGCAGCGCGCATTCATCGCGGGCATGCTCATAGCCCTAGTGTGCGCCACCATAGGCGTTTTCCTGGTGCTGCGCAGGATGGCGCTTCTCGGCGACGGCCTCGCGCACATCTCCTTCGGCGGCATAGCCGCGGGCATGTTCTTCAACGTCTATCCGCTCGTCTCCGCCCTCGCCTTTTCCGTGCTGGGCGCCCTCGGCATCCAGAAGCTCAAGCAGATGAAGGTCTATGGAGATGCGGCGATAGCGATATTCTTCTCCTTCGGCCTCGCAATCGGCGTCGTGCTGGTGAGCCTGTCCCACGGCTTCAACGCGGACCTCTTCTCCTACCTCTTCGGCAGCATCCTCGCGGTCAGCGAGACGGACATACTGCTGATACTGGGAGTGGGCATCGCAACCCTGGCCGCGCTGCTGCTTTTCTACAAGGAGCTTTTCTACGCCTCCTTTGACGAGGAATCCGCCCAGGCTGCGGGCATCCCGGTGGGGCGGCTGAACACCATGCTTATCGTTCTAACTGCCGTCGCGGTCGTCCTCTCCATGCGCATCGTAGGCATACTCCTTGTCTCCTCATTCATAGCCATACCCGCATCGACCGCGCTGCTCATGAGGCGCAGCTTCAAGCAGACCATCGTTATTGCCGCGGCCATCGCAATCATGTCCGTAATCGTTGGGCTTGTGCTCGCTTATTACATGGACCTTGCGGCGGGCGGCGCCATAGTGCTGGTGCTCGTGGCCGTGTTCTCGGCTGCCCTGCTTCATACGAAGTTGCATGCAAGGTAGTCTCCGTCCATCTCCAGAGCAAATCATGAATACTTTTCCATCCCTTCCCTTCCGTGCCTCAGGACTTCTGCATTCATTTTCCTGATGTTCTTCCTTTCATTCGCCAGTTCCCTCAACACGGCTTTCGGGCTCACATACCCGAATTTGTCCAGCGCCATTTTCAGTTCCTTGTGGGTTTTCGCATAAACTGGAAGAGAAATGCCCTTCGCAACCGCATCCACGGCCTGCCGCATGGAAGCCGCACCGCCCCGCGTCCCCAGAGGATGCCCATGTATGCCCCCTCCTGCCTGCACCACCACGTCCTTTCCGCGCAAGGCGACCGATGCCTCCACTTTTCCGGCATCCATTCCTCCGGAAGATACAGAAAATATGGGCTTTATGTGCGGAGCCCACTCGAAATCCAGCATTCCCAGGTACATCTTCGCAGGCCCTTTCTTCTCGTCCGCAACCTGGTGCAATCTCTTAATCAAAAGTGGGCCGCCTTCCATCTTCCCAACTCCGGTCCCTATGTGCAGCTGGTCCACACCCAGCATCCTATAATATTTCTCATAAATTATGAAATTCGTCCCATAGTTCCCCCTATGCGCTGCCGCATATCCCGCCCGGTGCGCATGGGTAAATAGATTATACTTATGCGCCTGCTCCAGCGCCATTGGAAGGACGGAGAAGCCCATCAGGTACACATCCATCATCACCATCGGCCAGCCGTGCGCCTTCACGTAATCCATCCTGTCCAGCATCCGGTCGTACCTGTCCGAAATGTTCGGGGAATAGAGTACCTTCCTTCCAGTCTCCTTCTCCACCCTCTCCGCGGACTTCACAACCTCATGGAATCTCTCCTTGAAGGGGCAGAACTTCTGGTCCACAAGGTTCTCATCGTCCTTCACGAAATCCAGGCCGCCAATCCAGCTTTCATACGCAACGTGCGCGAATTCCTTCGGGTTCAGCCCCACTTTTGGCTTGGGGATGGTTCCGCAGTGCGGCCTCCTGCTCTTCTCTGTCCCTACATATCTCCTCACCCCTTCCATCCCGGCTTTCGGCCCCGGGAACTGCTTTTGGTATTTCAACGGGAATTTTATGTCGCATACATACAGTTCTTCCAGTTCCTTAAGCCCGAAGATGTTCCCCATCACGGATGCGCAGAACTGCATTATGTTTTTGGAGTCAAAGTGTTCGTACGGATAAGCAATCCAGATGAATGCGGCGTTCTTCCCGACCTTCTGGATTTTGAAAACCCTTGCCCTAAGGTGCTCCCAGACGAACTGGTTCATCGTTTTCAATTTGGTCCAGGTGCCCACGCTGCTTTCCGAGGCGATTCCCTCTGCAATCTTCTCTATTGGGGCAGTTCCCTTCGCCCAGATAAGAACGACAAAATCATCCTTCGCAGGCACATATTTCGGGTCAAAGTAGGTATATCCTCCGTATGCCATATTCACACCTCTTCTGC
>CAIXOA010000008.1 GCA_903920925.1 uncultured Microcaldota archaeon
GGAAAGGAAGCCAGCGAGCTCGCTTTCAATGCTCGCAAGGATAAATGATGGAATTTATGAAAAAGCCGCGCAGAAATACGCGGGCCTGCCGGCGGAAAGGGCACGCCTCCTGTCCATAATAAACGGCGGCGGACCGCAGCTGTCGTTCCTAAAGACGTGGTTCGAGGGCGATGAGTGCTATGCAGGAAACGATTTGGATTATGCATGCGCGCTTGGCCAGCTTTCTTCAATGGAAGGTTCCTATGCCAGGATAAACGAAGAGCTGCTTCTTCGCTCCGGGGAGGCAGTCGGGAACGCCCTGCTGATTGATTATTATGAAACCGGCACGGCCGCCAGCCTGCATGGCGAAAGCACGTACAATCTCGTGGTCCGGGCAAAGAACACGCTGGGGATAGGGGCGGACAATGTGATATTCGACGTACCGGCCGGCGCGGAATTAAGGAAGATTGACCTTGTCAGCGGAATGGAGAGTGTGAGGGTGGTTGCATACGAAAACGGGGTGGCGACGATCCAGCTTAACAATTTGGGCGCGGGCGAGACCGTTGTCCTGCAGTTCTCAAGAAATTATACCCCGTGCATCGCTAGCGATTACCGGATGAGCGCAGTGGGCGATGCCACGGGCGATGCCGATATAACCGAAAGCATGGCGCTCCGGTGCTCGAACGGGGTTGATGCCATCGATGTGGGGCAGGAATTTGAGCGGGCGAGCCTTGATGGGGAAGTTTTTGGGGTGAGCGATGGCCTGCTCCGTACGTCCCTCAGCCAAGGGGAACATGAATTGGAACTGGCCAGAACGGCCAGCAACGCCTACTCGATGGACAAAGGCCAGGAAACGGCGAATACCATCGGGATGAAGACCTCGGTGGAATACATGCTTGACATCATCCCGCACATAGATTTGGATTACATACCGATAATCATAGACGAGAGCGCGAAGAAGCCCACCAAGCTCGAGGTTTTTGCCTACACGGGCGAGAGGATAACCAACCAGAAAAACCTTGGCTCCGGCATGACGTACCTGGAGTTGAATGGGCTTGAGGAGGGACAAACCACAAAGCTTAGGGTCAGGTATGAGTTTTCCGACACGCAGGGATATGTGGAAAACGGCATTTCTTCCCTCTCGAACATGAGCCTGGGCGGCACGGCCAAGTCCTACCTGGATAACGCATCGGCATTGTATGCGGCGGGGGATTACGACGCGGCGCTTTCCGCGCTTGAGATGGCAAAGGCGCAGGTGGAAAAGGACGCAACGGAAAGGGCAAAACTGCTGGAGAAGGACCAGGAGTTCCGGGATGAAATAGGCGGAAAACTGGCCGGGCTGCAAGCCGCAATTGACGCAGCCGAAGCGCAGGGTGTGGAGAGCACTTATGTCGATGAGATGCACGCCAGGGCGGATTACCTGCAGGAGATGCTTTCCAGAAACCTGAGCGCGGCCTCGACAACCAGCCCGCTGGAAGAGGTCGACCTTGGTTGGGAGGGAAAGGAAATCACTAAACTGCAGAAGTACCTGAAGGATGGAGAGGCAAAAATAAAGAAGGAATGGATGGCGCTTGGTGTGGATGACGCGAACATGAGCGTGGCGGTGGCGAAGCTTGAGGCGAAGAACGCCTTGTTCTCTGGAACCATGAAGCTGGATGATGGGATAGGCGCGCTTGCTGCCATGTTGAATGCCCAGGCAGCATTGGATAATCTGAAAACCCAAAATAGTGCTGCGGATGCGAATGATAAGAATGCCCTTCATGTTGCGGTTGGGAAGGCCATGGAAACGTTGGGCGGGTATGAGGATGAAAGAAACTCCGTTCCGCGGGGGGACGCAATGACTTCAATATTTTCGAAGAGCCCCTCCTGGATAAGGGACAGGCTCGCCAGCCTCAACAGGAGTGATGACACGGATGCCGCGATAAGCGAGGTTTCGGCCCTTAACGGCGAGATGGATGGCGTAATCAACGTGCTGAAGGGCGAGAGCGAGCGCATCGGAAAGTCCGTGAATGACTTGTACAAGGAACAAAGGGGTTCAATGGACGATGCCGGAAAAGCTGAAGTCGATACTGCGATAGAAAGCGCAACTGGCTACTATGACCAGAAACATTATGTAAAAGCCGTATTGGCTTATGAAAATGCCCTTGCCGCATTGCAAAAGGGCGGTGGAAGCAATCCGGATATGCTTATCCTGGCGGTAACCGCGTTGCTGATAATCGGCATCGTTGCCGTGCTTCTGCTCCGCGGGGGAAAATCGTTGTTACCGGCACAGGGAAAGAAGGATTATACGAAGAAACTGAAGAAGATACAAACGGATGAGGATTTCTAATAGTTCAGGCAAACATCCCGAGCTTGGACTGCCCCATCGGCTGCTCCGGCCCGGCTTTCTTTTTCTCGCTTTCCGGGGATACCCGTTTTCTCTCCATTTCCTTCTGGAGGGAAAGAAGTATCTCCTTCATCTTCTGCTCCCTTTTCTTGGAGGCCCAGTAGTAATATTCGTCGCGGGTCGCCCGCGTCATCAGCACATAAACCGAGCCGTCCTTGAACCTCCCGGCCCGCCCCCGCCTCTGGATGGAGCGTATCTCGCTGGGGATGGGCTCGAAAAAGATTACTGAATCGACCGCGGGTATGTCCAGCCCCTCTTCTCCGATTGAGCTTGCGATTAGTATGTTGAATTCGTCCTTCCTGAACGCATCCATCGTCTCTTCCTGGTTTTTCCTTGTGAATCCGCCGCGCTTTCCGACAAAAATCCTGGATGCGTATCCTTTCTGGTCCAGTACCTCCTTTATCCTGTTTATCTGGTCCCGGTATTGGACAAAGATTATCGTCTTCTTGCCCTTGGCCGAGGAAAGCAATTGCAGGAGCTTCTCGGTCTTTGGGTGGTCCCCAGCGGACATTACAATTTGTTTTATCTTCGCTATCTCAGCGCTCTTGGTTATCGCGCGGGCTGATTTGGAATCGTTGATGTTAAGCTTATCCAGATATTTGAGGAACGGGTGGGGACCCTGCGTCTGAAGGAGCTCCTGCATGTGCAGCAGGTGGAGAAGGGTGTAATAGTAGGAAAGAAGGGAGTACTTCATTGGGTGCTTCAATGCCCTGAGGCGCTGCCCGTACAGCATAAACTGTTGTTTGGATGTTATCGGCGGTTTCATGAAAGAGGAGGCTAGTTTCTGGGTGTAGAATGAAATGATGGAAGATAACGTCGTGTCTGCTTCCTTCAGTTTGGGCGAGAGATCCACCTGGATCCAGTTCTTTTCCATGGTTTTCATATACGGCCTGACGTCGGGGTCGAGTTCGGTCCGTATTTCTATGTTTTTTATCCTGAGGTTGCCCAGGACCTCTTTTATGCGCGCCCTGTCGCCGCCGGGCGATGCGGTGAGCGCAAGGAAAAGGCATTCCTCCGGAAGATTTTGCGCGATTTCCACATATGCGTAGCCCCCTACCGCCCTGTGGGCCTCGTCAAAAACCACGAGGCGCGTCTTTTCTTTTGGGTAAATGTTATTCTTGATGTCGTTCCTGATTGTCTGGGGCGTGGAGACAAAAATTTTGGAGGAATAGAGTTCTTCGCGTTTCTTTCTGGCGATCTCGCCGGTCACCAAGGAAATGTCGTTTTCTGGCAACGCGAGTGTGTTTTTGATTGTGGTGCTGTGCTGCCTGGCTAGGGGTTTTGTTGGCGTCAGGAAAAGTGCCTTTCCGCCTTCTGAAATTGTTTTTTCTATCAAAGACAGCGCGATCAGGGTCTTTCCCAGCCCAGTCGGCAGGACCACCAAGGTATTTCCATTGTTTTTGATGGAGTTGATTATTTGGGTTTGGTAGGCCCTGGGTTCCAGGTTCATCATCTAATAATGCCATGAAGGGATTTAAAGAAGGGGGTCTGGAGGGGGTGTGTTTCCACTATTGTTTGATGATATGATATGATTAATGATAAGAATTTAA
>CAIXOA010000009.1 GCA_903920925.1 uncultured Microcaldota archaeon
CTCATGGCCCTGGTCTCCACTGCCTTTGTCGCTTTGGGCATTGCGCTCGCCTCCACGATGGAGGACATGAGCGGCTTCCAGCTCATTTCCAACTTCCTCATAATGCCCATGTTCTTCCTTTCCGGCGCGATGTTCCCGCTTTCCACCGCTCCGGATATAGTGCGCTTCATCTCCTACGTGGACCCGCTAACCTACGCGGTGGAGGCGCTGCGCTTCTTCCTCATAGGCTCTTCGTCCATCCCGCTTCTCACCTGCCTCGGGGTGCTCATCGGCTTCTTCATCGCCTGCACGCTTGCGGCCACTTATCTATTCAACAGGATTGAAAGCTAGAACAGCTTCAGCGGGAAATATTTCGCAAGCCTGACCCCTTCATTGTCCAGAACCAGGTTTATCTGCCAGGTTTCCAGCCCGCCCTTCTGCGCCGCCCGCGCCGCCCTTTGTATCCTGATTGTTTTCCTGTCAGGTTTCGGCACCCTGAACGGCTTCGCGCCATAAAGATAGCACAGCAGCATTATCGCCCTGGAGCCCCGCCTGATTCCTTTCCCGAGATCCCTGAAATGTTTGACCATTCTCTGGAAGTGCACAAACGGAGGCATCTTTTCAATATAATTCGGGTGCCCCTCGCAGGGCAAATCCATCAAGAGGGTCTTAACCTCTATGAATGTGCCCCCAACCTCAAAATCAATCCTTGATTTCCCCAGCTTTCTTTCCCTCTCCGCATTCCGCCCGCCCTTCACCATCCTTCCAAGCATCCCGTTTTTGAGGAAGAACTCCACGTACCTGTTCGCCTCAACCTGGTTTATGCCCACCCATTTCTTCTCCTTTTTCCCTGGCGGATCCAGGGAAATCGCCTCCACTGTGCAGGAGGTTTTCCTTTCCTTTTTTCCGCTTCTGGAAAACAGGCAGGGAATCCCTTCGAACCTTATGCTCCCTATCCTGCCGGTGCAGGGGCAGTGGCAGGTAAGAATACTATTTTTCCCATTTGCCTGCTTCCGCAGCGGCCTAACCTTCATGATGAACCTGTTCGGCCGGGACAGCACAGTGCCCTCTTCCAGCCTTTTCGGGAAAAAGTATTTTTTCACAAGATTTTCTTGCCGTTATCCTTTAAAACCTCATTTCCGTTACCCATCCGGTGATTTATTGGCCAAGGATGAGGAAAAAATCCTGTCAGTAAAGTTCGACAAGGGCGCCCTCGAGAAGAAGGTCGCCATGAAGGAGAAGGCGGTTGAAAGGAAGCTCGGAAGCATCGGCGCAAGCCTGGAGGAGAAGCTAAGCAAAATAGACATGGACGCCCTGGAGAAGGACATGAAGCAGAGGCCCATGCTCTACATCGCGGTCGCATTCACCGCGGGAATCGCAATAGGCGCCATGGTAGGCGGCGGAAGGAGGAGGGATTGAAATGATTGACGTATTCAAAGACCTGATGCTCGGCGTGGTGCAGTCATACATAAACGACGTTGTGGATTCCACTTCCGAAAAGATAAACGCGAAGGTCGACCTGGTAGTTGCAAAAATTGCGGTGATGATGAAGGAAGTCCTTCCCGCAATCATCTACAGCTCGCTCTTCTACGGGGTCGGGATGGTAATCTTCATCCTGGGGCTCGGCGCATACCTCGACACCATAATCGGGGTGCAGGGGGCGGGCTCGATGATAGGCGGCGCGGTCCTGCTGTTCCTGGGCCTGTTTTACAAGACCCGGCTTGACAAGGCACTTGCGAAATTGCCGC
>CAIXOA010000010.1 GCA_903920925.1 uncultured Microcaldota archaeon
AAGGGGAGAAGATAGAGGCGGGCGACATCCTCGGGGAAGTGAAGGAGACGGACGTCATCATGCACAGGGTCCTTTCCCCCTACTCCGGAAAGCTCACTGACCTCGCATCCGGCAAATACACGGTGGAGGACGAGATTGGGGAAATTGAAGTGAGCGGAAAGAAGGTCCCGCTGAAGCTCCACCACAGGTGGACGGTGAGGAAGCCCCGCCCGTACAAGGAGAAGCTTCCCCCCGTGGTCCCGCTTTCCACCGGAATGAGAATCATAGACACGTTCGCGCCGATTGCGAAGGGGGGCACCGCGTGCATCCCGGGCCCGTTCGGCTCAGGGAAGACGGTAACGCAGCAATCCCTCGCAAAATGGTCCGACGCGGAAATAGTGGTGTACATCGGATGCGGAGAGCGCGGGAACGAGATGACCGAAGTCCTTAACGAGTTCCCGAAGCTCCTGGACCCCAAGTCCGGCAAGCCTTTGATGGAAAGGACCGTCCTGATTGCGAACACCTCCAACATGCCTGTGGCTGCAAGGGAGGCATCTATTTACACCGGGATTACGCTCGCGGAATATTACCGAGACATGGGCTACGGGGTCTCCCTGATGGCCGATTCCACGTCCAGGTGGGCCGAGGCCCTCCGTGAGATTTCCGGAAGGCTGGAGGAGATGCCCGGAGAAGAAGGTTATCCCGCATACCTCGCGAGGAAGCTCGCGGAATTCTACGAGCGCGCGGGAAGGGTGAAAACCCTCGGAAGCGACGAGCGCTTCGGCTCGGTCACGATTACGGGCGCGGTTTCCCCGCCCGGAGGGGACATTTCCGAGCCTGTTTCGCAGAACACTCTCCGCGTGACGAAGGTGTTCCTCGCGCTGGACGCCTCGCTGGCGCACAGGAGGCACTTCCCGGCAATCCACTGGCTCAACTCCTATTCCCTCTACACTAAGACACTGGATCCGTGGTATGAGGAAAACATCTCCGCGGACTTCCCCGAGATGAGGAACGCGGCCATGGCCCTTCTCCAGAAGGAGGCGGAGCTCCAGGAAGTGGTCCAGCTCGTAGGCCCGGATGCGCTCCCCGAAAAGGAGCAGGAAATCCTCCTAGTCTCCAAGATGCTGAGGGAGGACTACCTCCAGCAGAGCGCCTACCACGAAATCGACGCGTTCTCAAGCATGAAGAAGCAATACCTTATGCTAAGGAACATCATGCGCTTCCACGAGCGCGCAACCGCGGCGGTGGATTTGGGCGCGCAGCTCAAGAGCATAATGGGGCTGAAGATAAGGGAAAGGATTGGAAGGATGAAGGAAATCCCTGAGGACAAGCAAAAGGACCTCGAGGCGATCTACAAGGAGATAGACTCCGAGTTTGATTCGCTTACGAGCAGGAGGTGAATGCCATGAAAGAATACAAGACAGTCACTCAAATCGCGGGCCCGCTCATTTTCGTCGAGAACGTTTCCGGAGTGGGCTACAACGAACTCGTAGAAGTCACCATGCCCAGCGGGGAAAAGCAGAAGGGGCAGGTGCTCGACATCAGCGAGAACGTCGCGGTGGTCCAGATTTTCGGTTCCACCTCCGGCCTCAACACGACCAGCACCTCGGTGAAATTCCTCGGCGAGACGATGCGCCTCGGGGTCACCTCCGACATGCTCGGAAGGGTGTTCAGCGGGCTCGGCGAGCCTAAGGACAGGAGCCCGAAGCCGGTTCCGGAGGACCGCCTGGACATAAACGGCGCGGCCATCAATCCGTACTCAAGGCAGGAGCCCAGGGACTTCATCCAGACCGGCATTTCCACAATAGATGCGATGAACACCCTGGTTAGGGGGCAAAAACTTCCTATTTTCTCGGCCTCCGGCCTTCCGCACAACCAGCTCGCGGTGCAACTCGCGAGGCAGGCGAAGGTGAAGGGAGGCGAAGAGAAGGAGGATTTCGCGGTCATTTTCGCGGCGGTCGGAATCACGAATGAGGAGGCATACTTCTTCATGCGCGATTTCG
>CAIXOA010000011.1 GCA_903920925.1 uncultured Microcaldota archaeon
GGTGCAGAGCGAAAAAGCGGGGGTGATGTTCACCGTTGACCCGATTTCCGAGGATCCGGACGTCATAATGATAGAGGCCGCGTACGGGCTGGGCGAGGTCGTCGTCTCCGGCTCCGTGACCCCGGACACTTATCGTGTGAACAAGAAGACCATGAAGATACTCACCAAGGACATGGCGAAGCAGACCTGGATGCTCGTGAAGCACGGCGAAAAGAATGTGAAGGCGGAAATAAAGGATGATGCCCAGGAGAAACAGAAGCTCACCGACGAGCAGATATTGGGGTATGCGAGGCTGGGAAAAAGAATAGAGGACCATTACAAGTTCCCGCAGGACATCGAATGGGCGGTGCAGAAGAATGAACTCTATATAGTGCAGTCCCGCCCCATCACCACGCTCAAGAGCGGGAAGCTGGGCGAGAAGAGGCCCGCCTCCGAGATAAAGCCTATACACGAGGGGATAGAGCAGTTCGCGA
This sequence comes from uncultured Microcaldota archaeon, assembly GCA_903920925.1. Lineage (GTDB taxonomy): Archaea > Micrarchaeota > Micrarchaeia > Anstonellales > Bilamarchaeaceae > CAIXOA01. Next base: position 474 of record CAIXOA010000011.1, read on the forward strand.
TGGCCCCCCCGGCTTCCGGAGAGATGGTTTCGGTCTCAAAGGCGGGGGTTTTGCTTAAGGGCCTGGGCGCCTCCCCCGGAGTTGGCGTCGGGAGGGTGAACATCGTCCCCACTGCCGAAGACATCGATAAGATGGAGGACCGCGCCGTGCTCGTGACGGACATGACCACGCCGGACTTCGTCCCCGCGATGAAGAAAGCAGTCGCAATAGTCACAAACACCGGAGGGATGACCTCCCACGCGGCCATCGTTTCCCGCGAACTGGGCGTCCCCTGCATCGTTGGCAGCAAGAACGCCACCGAGCTCCTGAAGGCCGGGCAGATAGTTACCGTTGACGGTACGCACGGAATTGTATATGAAGGGAAGGTGGAACTGGAGGCGAAGGCTGAAGTGCCTGCGGCAGGCCCGGCCGGCGCAGTTGCGGTCGCTGAATTCACCCCCATCTGCGGAACCAAGATTTACATGAACATAGCCGACCCGGATGCCGCGGAGAAATATGCTTATCTTCCAGCGGACGGCGTGGGCCTGCTCCGCGCCGAATTCATGATTGCGGAGATAGGCGAGCACCCGAAGAAGATGATGGCCGAGGGAAGGAGCGATGAGTATGTGGAGAAGCTTGCGAACGGGATAAGGAGGATTGCATCCGCATATTATCCGCGCCCGGTTGTCTACCGCGCAACGGACTTCAAGACCAATGAATACAAGAATTTGAAAGGCGGCGAGCAATACGAGCCCAAGGAGGAGAATCCAATGATGGGCTACAGGGGAGCTTCCCGTTATATTGCCGAGCCGGACGTCTTCAAGCTGGAGCTCCGCGCGCTTCAGAAGGTCCGGGACGAGTTCGGGATGAAAAATGTGTGGCTGATGATTCCGTTCGTGCGCAGGATAGGGGAGCTGCGGGCAATAAAGGACATAATGGCGTCCATCGGCTTTTACCGCACGAGGGACTTCCGCCTCTGGATAATGGTCGAGGTGCCCTCCACCGTTTTCCTCATAGAGGACTTCTGCAAGGAAGGGATTGATGGAATATCCATCGGCTCCAACGACCTCACCCAGCTCATTTTGGGAATAGACCGTGACAACGGGACTCTTGCCTCCGCATTCGATGAGAGGAACGAGGCGGTCCTGAAAGCGGTGAGGCAGGTCGTGGAGACCACGGCCAAATACGGGGTCAGTTCCTCGCTCTGCGGCCAGGCGCCCTCAGTGTACCCGGATTTCGCCGAGAAGCTCGTGGAATTCGGAATCACCTCAATGTCCGTGAACCCGGATGCGGTCATCCGCACTAGAAAGATAGTCGCCTCAGCCGAGCAGAAGATAATGCTCAAGAGGCTCAGGGAACTCTCCAACGGGAAGAAGGAGGGGGAGAGCGCCCCCGCCCAGGACACAAGGAACTGGCAAATGTAGTGGTCAAAAACGCGGGGAGGGTAAAAACCCTAATTCGCTTCGTGCCCCATATATCGGGGCACAAACCGAATCCCCCCATTTTTAGACGTCATTCTGACCCCCTCCCACTTCACTTCATCACGCTTTGCCCGTACTCCTTACGCCCGTCCGCTTTTCTTCCCTGCATTTAAATTTTTCCCTTCAATTATCCATCCATGAAGATACTTCTCCAGTTCCCGGAAGGGCTGAAACAGAAGGCCTTCGAGGAAGCAGATAAGCTCCAGAAGGAGGGCCACCACGTTTTCATCTCCTCCTCGCCCTGCTACGGGGCGTGCGACCTCTGCCTTGACGAGGCGAGGGCCCTGAAGGTGGACAAGATAATCCACTTCGGGCATTCCGAATACCTGCAGGAGAAGCCGGAAATCTCCGTGGAATACGTGGAATGGAAGGTGGATGTTCCAATAGATAATTTATCCGCGATTCTGCCGCACCTTAAGGGGGTGAAGAAACTCGCCCTCGTCACAACCGTGCAGCACATCCACCAGCTTCCGGAAATGAAGAAGTTTTTGGAGAAGAACGGCATTTCCGTTCTTATGGGAAAGGGGTGCTTCGCAAAATACGAGGGGCAGGTGCTCGGCTGCGACCCGACCGCCGCCCTTTCCGTTGCGGAGCATGCGGACTGCATCCTCTTCATCGGCACGGGAAAATTCCATCCCACCTCCATCCTTTCCGAAAAGCCGGTGTATGCCTTCGACCCATTCTCCAAAACCTTCACAGACCTGTCCCCGGAAATAAAAAAACTGGGGAAAAGGAGGCAGGGCGCGCTGGCAAAGGCCCTGGATGCGAAAACATTCGGCATCCTCATAAGCACCAAGCCGGGCCAGTTCTGCCCGCACATAGCCGAATGGGCGAAAAAGGAACTGGAGGCAAAAGGAAAGAAGGCATACCTTCTCGTTTCGAACGAATTGAACCCCATCTCTTTGGAAAATTTCAGGAAAATAGAATGCTACATAAACACCGCGTGCCCGCGCCTCTCCGAAGACACGGAAATGTTCAGCAAGCCCATCCTGAATGCGGTGGATTTGAAGGAATTACTGGGGCTTTGGGGTTAGCTTGAGCTTTGCCGGGGTTTTCTGCCCCGGAAGGGGAGGCGGCACTTTTGATTCCCTGAAAACGGGCGAGCTTATCCTTCCGAGTACGCTGTCCACCACGCTGTCGCCAGTGGATTTTGCCAGTCTGCTCAGTTCCATCTTCCGCTTGCACACCCTCAACGAGGAAGAAAGCGCACCGTCACTGTCCACGGAGGCGTCTTCCCTCAGCAGGGCTTCCACCTTTTCCATCAACTTCTCCGCGGTTTCCATTTCCTCGCTCATCTCAAGGACATTCCTGTATATCATCAATGCGGGCGGCTCGGTTATCCCCATGTCGGCAAGGGCCATTGCCAACGGGCCGAAATCAACCTCCCCCTTCAGGTTTATGAGCTTGCTTTTGCTTGCCCTGTACATATTCCCCAGGGATTGCCTGTCACCGAGCCTGCCCAGGGCCGGTATCGCCTTTTCCACGACCGTCGGCTCGTCTTCCAGGGCAGCCCTAAGCGCCGCAAGCGCCCCTTCTTTTGCCTCCCGTTCCACGCGGATTACGAATTCCGCGTTTTCACCCAGCGCCTGGGCGCAGCATGCCCTCACGAACTCGCTGCTGTCGCAATTGAAAATCGCATCCTTATTGAGCTTTTGAGAGAGAAGGCCAATCGTTTCGTTTCTTTTTGCCCTGGAAAGGGAAAGCGCGGCGAAACCCCTTACGAAATACGTCTCATCCTTGTCATTAATTGCGGCGCAGAGGAAATTTTCCGCCTCGGGCGTTCCCAGTTTCCCAATCTCGATCGCGAGCGAGGCGCGCACCTGCCATTCGGCGTCCTGCCATTTGCGCCTAAGCGATTCAAAATCCTGCATATGGATATAATTTGTCAAATTATGTTTAAATATGTTTGCTTAAGCGCCCCGCACCCCTCTCCACCAGCTTGTCCAAACCGACTAGCCCGGCGAACCTCTCCACCTCCTCTTTTTTCGCCCGGGTCGCGGGATTGGAAATTGCCACAAGGGAGCAGCAGTCCTTGTATGGCTTTATTGAAATCTCATAAGTGCCAATCTTCTCCGCAAGCCCTATTATCTCATTTTTGTCCATCCCTATAAGGGGCCGGAATACAGGAACGGAAAGGCCCCATTGGGAGGCGCCGATGTTCTCCAGTGTTTGCGAAGCAACCTGCCCCAGGGAATCCCCGCTCACAATCGCCCCGTAACCCTTCTCCTGGGCTATCCTTTCCGCCAATTTGTACATATATCTGCGGAAGACGACCAATTCATATCCCGGGGAGATGTTTCCGGTTTCCGCATAGAAATCCGCATAGGGGATGGTGAGCAGTTCCGACTTGCCTTCGTAGTCCTCCAATCTCCCAATCAATTCCATTATTTTCTTTCCTTTTTTCGCGTCCCACTTCTCGAAAGGGTAGATGTGCAGGAAATCCACCCTGCATCCCCTCTTCATGAGCATCCACGCGGCAACGGGAGAATCTATCCCTCCGGAAAGAAGGCAGAGCACTTTTCCGGAGCTTCCCACCGGCAATCCCCCAAGCCCCCTTATCTTTTCAAAATAAACATATGCATTCCGCGCGATTATTATGCTCACTTTCACTTCGGGGTTCTCCAGGTCCACCTTGCACCCGTATTTCTTCACTATCCTTGCGCCAATCTCCGCGCTAAGTTCCTGCGATTTCATCGGGAAGGACTTGTCCACCCTTTTTGTTTCCACCGCAATCTTCTTCCCCTTCATTTTAGCCTTTTGCACCAATTTCCAGATTTCATCCGGAGTTTTCCTGCACTCGTATGCAAATGCGAACCACTCAATCCCGAAAACCGTCAGGAGCGCCTTCCGGATTTCTTTTTCACCCCCGGAAACCTCCAGGAACACGCGGGATTCCCTTAATTCCGCATCCTTCAGTTTTTCCCCAAGCGCCCTCCTTATGTTCCTGATGAGAATGTTTTCGAAGGTTCTCCGGTTCTTGCCCTTGATTCCTATCTCTCCATACTGCGCAAGCACAAGCATATGTTGAAGATGCGGACAAAGGTTTAAAACCCGCCGGCAGAAATCCACCCATGGACATTCTCATAAGGGATGCCCTCGTCCTCACCCAGAACAAAAACCGGGAAATCATGAGGGGGGACATCCTCATAGAGGATGGGAAAATCACCAAGGTAGCCAAATCCATACGCGGGGGCGCGGAGGAGAAGATAGATGCCTCAGGAAAGCTCGCCTTCCCCGGCTTAATCAACTGCCATACCCACATTCCCATGAGCCTTTTCCGCGGTTATGCCGAGGGAATGCGCCTCCAGGACTGGCTGGAGAAAAGAATCTGGCCCGCTGAGGCGAAACTAAAGCCGAAGCATGTCCGCGCTGGCTCGATGCTCAGCATCCTGGAGATGGTCCGCTCCGGAACCACCTGCTTCAACGAGATGTACATCGCCCATATGGACGAGCTCTGCAAATCCGTTGTTGAGGCCGGGATGCGCGCTTCGGTGGGCTTTGGTCTCTTCGATTTGGTGCGTAAAACGGATGCAAAAGAAGAGCTGAAAAACGGAACATCTCTCGCGGAAAAATGGTCGGGCAAATCCCCTCTGCTCACGATCTCCATGGCGCCCCATGCGCCTTACACCTGCTCAAAAGAGCTGATTCTCCTCGCAAAAGAGTATGCGCGGAAGAAAAATATCAAATTCCATACGCACGTTTCCGAAACGCGAAAAGAAGTGTTCGATTCCCTCCAGGAGAAGGGGAAGCGCCCGATAGAGTATTTGCATTCCTTAGGGGTATTGGATGACGATACCGTGCTCGCGCACGGCTCCTGGGTAACGAAAAGGGAATCAATCCTGGTGGGAAAGGCAGGCGCATCCGTAAGCCACAACCCCGTCGCAAACCTCAAGCTCGCGACCGGGGGCATCTGCCCGTTGCATGAGTATCTGGAGGCAGGCGCGAACATCGCGCTCGGCACGGACGGCACGGCGAGCAACAATTCCCACAACATGGTTGAAACCATGAAATTCGCGCATCTCATGCAGTCCCATCTCTATTGGGATCCGCTTCGCGTCTCAATCCAAAATGTCTGGGATTTCGCAACCATAAACGGAGCAAAAGCATTGGGTTCCAATTGCGGAAGCATCGAACCCGGAAAGGAGGCGGACATCGTCCTTGCGGACCTGCACTCCGCAAACCTTGCGCCTCTCCACGATGCGCGCAACCTCTTTTTTTCCTTCCATCCGGGGAACATTAGTGATGTGTTTGTAGCGGGCAAGCCGATTTTGCGCGAAGGCAAATTCACGGAGCTGGACGAGGCTAAAATAATTGACGAGGCGCAAAAGGGAGCGGAAGACCTGGTGGGTTCGTGAAGGAAAAAATCACGGAGGACATGCTCCGTAAGTGGTATAAGGATTTTCCAGTCCCAAAGCCCTCATCTTCCATCCCAATCCGCAACCTCACCATAGTGATGGAATCCGGGATGATTGCCGCGAAGGATGTGAAGGGAAGCGGAATCTCCTTCCTGAAGCCGTCTGATGTGGGCATAGATTGGAAGCTTTCCAAGGATGCGCTGCTGCTCCACACCCCTTCAAAAGATGAGGATTTCATCTATGTGCTCGACCCCGGCTCAAAAAAGGTCATCCGCCTGGACTTGTATTTTGAAGGGAATTATTTCTGCTTCTATTCCAAGGACTATGCGCTTCCCTTCGCGCTCTCAAAGAACTTTTGTGCTTCCGCGTACAGGGAAAACCTCCTCATAATCGATTCCGGGCATAAGAAGTACGTTTTTACAAACAAAAAAGGGGAAAGGGTTTCCGCCCCGCTCAAAATGAAGGAGTGCCTTGGCTGCGCGGTCCTTGGCGAGAATGGCGGCATAGCCTGCGACGCGGAAAAGATATTTCTCTTCCTAAATGGGGAAAGGGCGGAGATAGACCTTAGCGAAATCACGGAAGAGAAGCTCCGCAACCAGGTTTTCGGGGCAGGAAAATCAAAAAATTACCAATGGGCGGCAATTAAGGACAAGGATTGGAAATTCTCCATTCTCATAAGCGTAAGCGGAAAGGAAAAATTCTCCTACACGAGATTCCCGCTAAACGAACTGAAGGGAAGATCCCTATTGTAATGTTTTCCCGTCTAGTCCCTATGCAAATCCTTAATAAATACATTTAACTATAATTAACAACTATGGAAGAGTCCGGCCAGTTGCTCCAGAAAATCCTTGCGGATAGGCTGCACGAGTTAGATCCCGCCACCAAGGAAATACTTTTGAGCGTTCCGGCAAGCGCAATACTAGCTTTGCATTCATTATTATTGAAATTGGGCCTGACCCCTGAAAAAATAGCCTCACAGGCGGCTCTCCTTGCCATGAACCCGGATATTCTCCAAAGAAACTTCAACTTTCTCAAGGCATTAGGGCTAACCCCGGAAAAAATAGCAACAAATGCACAACTCCTTGGCGAAAACCCTAAAACCATCCGGAGAAATGCAGAATTCCTTAAACGACTGGGCCTAAGCCCTGAAGAAATAGCCTCAAGAGCAGCTCTCCTTGCCCCGAATCCGCGAAGAAACTTCAACTTCCTCAAGGCATTAGGGCTAACCCCAGAAAAAATAGCCGCACGTGCATATCTCCTTGGCAGAGGCCAGGATGCTCTCCGAGGAAACATTGATTTCCTAAAGGCATTGGGCCTAAGCCCTGAAGAAATAGCATCAAGAGCAGAACTCCTTGGCAGAGGCCTGGATACACTCCGAAGAAACCTCGGCTTCCTCAAGGCATTGGGGCTAACCCCGGAAAAAATAGCAACAAATGCACAACTCCTCGGCAGAAACCCGGAAACCATCCGGAGAAATGCAGAGTTCCTTAGGCAACTCGGCCTAAGCCCTGAAAAAATAGCCTCACAAGCGCAACTGCTTAGCATGAATCCGGACACGGTCCAAAGAAAATTCGAATTCCTAAGGCGCTTCTTCCCAAAAGAATTTATTCTTAGAAACCCGGTTTTTCTTGAAAATTCGCACGAAGTTGTGGAAGGTTCAGTGCAGTTCCTGCATTCTTTGGGCATTGATCATGAGAAATACCCATTCGTTAACACCACGCCTTCCTGCAAAAGGCACAAAATCGCAGTCCTGCTGAGGGAGAAATATGGCTATTCACAGGATTTGACGCAGGACGAGAGGAAGGAACTCATCGCAAAGGCAAGGGAATTTGTAAGGCACAACCCGATGGCATTGCGATTTAGTGAAAAGAGAATAAAAGATCGATTCTGCGCTCGAATTCCTCCCGCCTAGGGGTGCACCCTCGTCCTATCTCTTGGGAACAGCATGCACTCGCGTATGTTCTCCCTGTTCGTCGCCTTCATCGTCAATCTCTCAAGGCCGATGCTCCATCCGGCATGGGGGGGCGCCCCGACCCTGAACGCATCTATATAGAAGTCGAAGTTGCGCGGGTTCAGGCCCCTGCTTTCCAGCTGTTTTTCGAGCATTTCCGGAATATGGATTCTCTGCGCACCAGAGGCAATCTCCAATCCTTTATAGAGAAGGTCGAATGCCTTGCACACCTTCTCGTCCCCTTCCTTGGGCATGGAATAGAAGGCGCGCACATTCGTCGGCCAGTCATTTATGAGGAACAAATCCTCCTGGAGTATCTCCCCAAGTTTCTTCTCCGCCTCCTTGCTGAAGTCCTCGCCCCATTCCATCTTGAAATTATTCTCGCCAAGAAGGTCCACAAGTTCAGTATAAGTGTGCCTCGGCACCTCCTTCGGCGCCTCGAACTCCGGGTTCAGGAGAGCAAGCTCGTCCTTCATTTTCTCCACATTTTTGAGGATATGGAGGGAAACGTCCGAAAGCA
>CAIXOA010000012.1 GCA_903920925.1 uncultured Microcaldota archaeon
AGGAGTTTGCGGCATTGAAGGCCCAGGGAATTCTTGATTTGCTGAACAAAATTAACCAGGGCAAAGTAGCCGACCCCGGAGAAGCGATAAATCATGCCCTCGCCCTAACGGTTTCGGACGTTAGCACCGGAGTTGCGGCAGTGGATACATTCCTACGAAGGTCCAGCATGATGGTGCAGTCCTCCCTGCAGCAGGGCGACACCGAAACCGCTTATGAGGCCTCGTCCAGGATAAGGTTCGTGGTTGATACCCCGCACATGCTCGAGATAATCCAGCTCACGGCCGCGGACAGGCAGGCACTTTCCGGGCTCATCAACGCGCTTCAGAACGCTCAATTAGAGCACATCACAGCCCAACTGGAGGCCTGGGAAAGCCATCACGAAAACCTCGGCGTAAGCAACCTTGTCGCAGGCGCATCGGAAAGGATTGACGCCTACAACCTGGGAATGGCGAACGCGGATGCGAAATTCGAAGACATCATGGCAGCCATGCACAGCACCTCCCAGGACGAGTTCGAGAAATACGCGGGCCGCTTCCTCACGGACATGCAGATGAGCGCAATACTCGGGAGGGTGAACGACATACTCGCGGATACCGGCGCAGGGCTTGATGTGGCGAACATAACGCAGCAGACTATAGGCTTAATGCTAGGGCAGATGCAGATGATTGCTGATGACCTGGAATTCTCCAAAAAGCTGGAAGACGACCTTGACAAGGCGATAGATGAGGCGAAGGAAAAGGACGACGGCGACAAGTATTCCAGCATCTCTGAAGCGATTCCAGAGGGCTTCTTCGCAGCGGTGGGGGTTTCCGACGATTCCAAGGTTCTGGCCGAGATGCTCACAGGAGTAAGGGAATACGACCCGGAGACGGTGAAAACAATACTCACAGAAAACCCGAAGCTCGCAAAGAGCGTTGCGGCTTTCTTTACCAGCCACGCATAATCCCTTTTAACCCTTTCCAACCTTCCTATAATATCTCATTATATATGGTGCTCGAATGTGCGGAATAATCGGCTATGTTGGCGGAAAGAAGGCCTCCGAGATAATCTACAGGGGCCTAAAGACCCTTGAGTACAGGGGCTACGATTCCGTTGGCGTAGTGGTTGATACGCCAAAAGGCATGGAGCTGAGGAAGGGCAAGGGGATGGTGGAGGAAGTGTCCGAAGCGCTCCAATTCACCTCCATGGACGGAACGACCGGCATAGGCCATACGCGCTGGGCGACCCACGGCGTCGCCTGCAAGGAGAACGCCCATCCGCACACCGACTGCACCGGGAAAATCGCGAGCGTCCACAACGGAGTGATAGAGAACTACCAGGAGCTGAAGGAAGGCCTGAAGAAGAAAGGGCACAAATTCTCCTCGGAAACGGATTCCGAAATCTTTGCCCATCTGGTGGAGGATGAAAAGAAGGCGGGAAAGGACACTTTCCAGGCATTTCTTGCGTCCCTGAAAAAGCTCAAAGGCTCTTTCGCAATCGCCCTTCTCGCGGAAGGCGAAAGGAAGATCTACGTCGCGAGGAAGAACAGCCCGCTCGTAATCGGGCTGGGAAAGGGAGAGAGCTTCGCAGCCTCGGACATGACCGCGATGCTGGAGCACACGAAGGATTTCGTCCCATTAGGGGAAATGGAGGCTGCGGTTTTGGAAACCGGAGGGGTGAAATTCTACTCGCTTGAAGGAAAAGAGATACAGAAAACCCCCATGCACGTGGACTGGTCCCCGGACATGGCGGAAAAGGGAGGCTACGCCCATTTCATGCTCAAGGAAATCTACGACCAGAAGCATTTCGTTTATGAATCCCTGGCGACGGACGTATCCGCGGCGAACGCCCTCATTTCCAGATACAAATCCGTTCACATAACCGCCTGCGGCACCTCCTACCACGCCGCCCTGATGTTCAAATACTTATCCCAAAAGTATCTCGGGAAGGCATGCGATGCAATAATCGCATCCGAATATCCGTTCATCGCAAGCCCGGACAAGGACACTCTGGTAATCGCAATCTCCCAGTCCGGGGAAACCGCAGACACGATGAAGGCATTGGAGCACGCAAAAGCGAAGGGCGCGAAAATACTCGCCCTCACCAACGTGGTCGGCTCGTCCATCACAAGGGTGGCAGATGAGGTGGTCTACCTGAATTCCGGCCCCGAAGTCTCCGTAGCAGCGACAAAAACCTTCACTTCCCAGTTGGCGGTGATATACAAATTGCTCTTCCCGGACAATGATTTCTCGGAAATACCCAAAATAATCTCAGATTCCCTCCAGAAGGAAGCGGAAATAAAAAAAATAGCCGAAACCATAAAGGGAAAGACGGACGTCTTCTTCATCGGAAGGGGTCTCTCCGTCCCCATAGCGATGGAAGGAGCCCTGAAGCTCAAGGAAATTTCCTACATCCACGCGGAAGCCTACCCTGGAGGCGAACTCAAGCACGGCCCGCTCTCCCTCATCACGGAAGGAGTCCCGGTAATCGCGCTCGCCCCGAGCGACGAAACTGTCTACAAGATGCTCGGAAACATAAAAGAGGTGCGCGCAAGGGGAGGATTCGTCATCTCCCTCAACAACAGCCAGGAAATAGCTAAGGAATCCAACATTTCCATCAATCTATCCAGCGTGGACCCGCTCCTTCATCCGTTCGCGATGGTAATCCCGCTCCAACTCCTGGCGTATTATGTTAGTGTCGCCAGGGGAATAAACCCGGACCGCCCGAGAAACCTGGCAAAATCCGTCACCGTGGAATAGACTCCAGCTTCTTTATTGCGGAAGGGATGTCCTTTATTGATTCCACAATCGCATCCGGCTTTATCCTCCCCCGCATCGCCTCTATGCGGGAGCTTATCCCCGTAAGCACAAGCGCGCTCTTCATGCCCTCCTTCTTCGCCATTAGGATATCGGTCTCCAGCTTGTCCCCAACCATCAGGGTGTTCTCCTTCCTGACTCCGTGTTCGGAGGAAATCAATTCCAGCATGTAAGGCTCCGGCTTCCCCAGCACGACCGGCTTCTTCCCGGTGGAATAAGCCAGCGCAGCCACAATCGCGCCCGCCCCGGGCAATAATCCGTCCTCCACGGGAAAGGACGGGTCCTCATTTGTTGCAATGAACACCGCGCCGTTCAAAATCGCGCGGAAGGCGATGGACATTTTATCATAAGTAAACTGCCTGTCGAACTCTACCACCACCACGCCCGCCTTCTCGCTCTCCTCGCAAACAATCCCGGCCCTGGTGAACTCCTCGCGCGCATTCTCGTTTATCACATACGCGGTCTTGCCGGGAAAATTATCCAGTATATACCTGACGGCCCCATAGCTCGTGGAATACACATGGTCTTCAGAGACCTTTATCCCCGCCTTGCCCAGTTTCTCCGCAAAGTGCTTCCGTGTGCGGGACCCGTTGTTCGTAAGGAAAAACACCTCGCGCTTTTCCTTCACCAGCCTCGCGACCGCTTCCTTCGCCCCTTCTATCGGCTTCTGCCCCCTGAACACCACGCCGTCCATATCCAGGATTACGGTCTCAATCCGCAAGCAATCTACCGCAGGGTCCCCAGGAGCATCTTCTCCAGCTCAATCGGGTACCAGACCTCAAGTGCCTTTATCGCATAATCCAGGGCCGCTTCGCTCTCGGCATGGATGTCGAAGAGCAGGTCCCCGGGCTTCACCCTGTCCCCCTTCAGCCTATACAAATACACGCCCGCCCCCCTGTTGCGCGGAGCTCCGGCCGCCCGGGCAATTTTCGAAATCCTTTTGTTGTCTATGTGGCTTATCTTACCCTCCTTGTCCGCCTTCACAGCATGCTTGTACTGCCCGATGGGGATGTCCGATTCCTTGAAGTTCGCATTCCCGCCCTGCTCGCCTATTATCTCCTTCATCTTAGTCCATGCCTTCCCGTTCTGCAGGAATGTCATCGCGGTGTCGAACCCTTCGCCCTCCTTCACCTTCCCGACCAGCTCGAATATCTTGCCCGCAAGGAGGCAGCTCTTTGTCTTCAGGTCCGCGGGCCCCGTTCCCTGCAGCACCTGCATCACGTCCCGCACCTCCAGCCCTGGCCCAACGCCGTTCCCCACAGGCTCCGAGCCGTCGGTAATCAGCCCCTCCACAATCATGTCCAGCCGTTTTCCAATCTTGATGAAATCCGAGCCGAGCTTCTCAGCCTCTTCCATGTTCGCGACCTTGACGCCCCTACCCAGGGGAAGGTCCACCACCACGTACTGCGCGCCCACGCTCTTCTTCTTCGCAAGGATGCTCGCAAGCAGCATTCCGCGCGGGTCCAGGGAAAGCGGGTTCCTTATCTTTATCAGCTTGTCGTCCGCGGACGCGAGGTTCATGCCCCCTCCCCACGCAATAGCGCCGTGCGTCTTCAGCACTATCCTCTTCATCTCCTCCACGCTGAAATCCACGGGCGCGAGCACCTCCATGGTGTCCGCGGTCCCGGAAGCCGAAGTAATTGCCCTGGAGGAAGTTTTCGGAATGTAAATCCCGGCGGCCGCGAGTATGGGCACCAGCACCATCGTCGTCCTGTTCCCCGCAACCCCCCCTATGCAGTGCTTGTCCGCGATGGGCGTCACCCCGAGCTCGAGCTGGTTCCCGGACTCTACTATGGAATGGGTGAGAGAAACTATCTCGTCCTCGCTCATCCCGCGTATGTATGTGGAGGTTATCCACGCGGTTAGCTCGGCCTCGCTCAGCCTGTTGCACATGAGGTCCGTGATTATGGTATGTATCTGCCCGTCGTCCAGCGTGTCCCCGTCCAATTTCTTTTTTATGAACTCGACGCTCGCGGGCCTCTCCATCTTCGCAATCTGCAGTATGCTCCCCTCCTCTATGTGCAGGGCATGCGCCACGTCCCCGAAAATGCCAACCTCGCCCTTCTTCACCATCTCCCTGCTCAGGTCCACTATGCAGACCATCTGCCCCTCCGTGGTCTTCAGGTCAATCCTGTATCCGCTGTAGATGTCGTTCTCCATCGCCTCGCCCTCGTTCAGCACAATGACGTTCTTCCCCGTGCTGATGTCGATGACGCGGGCCTGCACGATGTATTTCTTATGCTCCCAGAGCTCCTCCTTCTTTTTCCTCTTCTCCGCCTCCTCCTTGCTGAAAATATGATGGGCGTTGTTCCTGCCCGCTTCCGGCTTCTTCTCCGGCCCCTTGCCCGTTTTCAGCCCGCTGTTTCCGGTTTCCTTCGCCTTCTTCTCCCCTTTTCCAAACAATGCCATCATTCCAATCCCTCCCTTATCTTTTTCATTGCGACGGTCCATAGCGCCTGCGGCGGCACCACTCCCATCTCAGTGATGTATCCATTAATATATCTCGCGGCGGTCGCATCGAACGCCGGGTTCGAAACCCTCACCCCGCGCGGCGGCTTCTCCCAGACCTCCTTCGGGTCCCTCTCCTCTATCTGCTCCCGCTCCCCATAGATGGTCAGCGGGTCATATTTGTAAAGTTCCGCTGCGGAATAGAAGGAAACGTCATTCATTCTCGCAATCCTCGCCAGCGCGGAAGTGCCCACCTTATTTATCAAATCCCCTGTCACCGTGACCGCGTCCGCGCCCACCAGCACGAGGTCCGCCTTCTTCATGAACCTGTTCACCCCCATGTCCACGGTGAGCGTCACGTCCAGCCCGGCCTTCGCCAATTCCTCCGCGGTAATCCTCCCCTGCCAGCGGGGCCTGGTCTCGCAGCACACCACGCTGATTTTCTTCCCGTCCTTGTGCGCCCTCTTTAATATCCCGGTGACCGTGCTGGAGTGGCAGTGCGTCACCACCAATCCCTTCTCAGGCAGGAGCATCGCACCGAACTCCGCGATGTTCGCCATGGAGGCCTCCATCTTTTTTATGTACGCCTCCTCGTCCTTCACGATAATCCTCTTGAGGTGCTCCATGGATGCGGTCGGCCTTCCCGCTATTTCCGAAATTGCGAAATCCACCGATTCCCTCATCATGTTCCTGAGCATGGGCTCCGTGGGCCGGACGTGCATTATCCTTCCCCGCGCCTCCCTCAGTTCCGCGGCCAGTTGCTCCTTGGTCTTTGCCCTGGAATCCTCCACGGTCCATATGACCGCCTTTATGCCCGCCTTCGCTACATTCCTCGCCCCCTGCACCTTCAAATCCCGAATATCCTTCAAAAGTTTGTCCACACGATTCATATCAGCACCCAGCTTCCAGCAAACAGCATACTATCCAACCCCGCCATAATCCAATCTTGTCTTTCCCAGATAAACTCC
>CAIXOA010000013.1 GCA_903920925.1 uncultured Microcaldota archaeon
ACCCAGGCGGAATCCAGCACCGATTTGTTGAAATCGTCGTAGAATATCGTGGAGGGGATCCATCCGGTATAATTGGTTGCATTGATGTGGAGGCGCCTCACCTCGGCGCGGTATTTGCCGGGGGCGCCGTATGCCGGGCATGGCAGCTCGTACAGGCTCATCGACGCGTTGCCGCCTATGGACAGGTTAAGGGTTATCGGAGATGACATGCTGATGTTCATCGGCATGAAACTGATGTTCCACACCCTCGCCGGCCCGTCCACCCGCCGGATTGTGCCGCCCTCCTGGCACGTGTATTCCAGATCCATCATCTTCCCCGTCTCGAATATTGAGAGGTTGCCCAGTATGCCCGAGTCGTTGGCTCCCGGTATCATTCCGAGCAGCGAGAACGGGCCGTAGGGGACCATGAACTGGTAGGTGACCGGCTCGTCGTAATTGTGCATCCTGGGATTCTTGAGCATGAGAAATGAGATTGAAAGGTTCGTAACGTCCGGGGTGCCGCTCATGCTTATCATGGAAAGGAACGGGAGGGCGCTTCTCACGCCGAGATACCGGTTGAAGGGGGCGGCGTCCACGGAGATGTACTGGCAGGAGTCCAGCGTGCCGTTCCAGAAGGCGGTGCTCCCGCCCTCGGGCCAGTATAAGACGAGGTCGGAGACGTTGGAGCCGCCCGATTCGTAGGGGCAGGCGGTGAACGTGAAGCTCCTTATCACCCTTCCGGTCGGCTCCTGGGAATAGGAGCCCACGACGGTGTATTTGCTTATGTTGAGATAAAACGGCTGGGAGTCGCCCCCGGAGAAAGTAAGATTCTGGACGCTTGAGCCGTTGGAGAATTTCGTAAGGTCTACCGGGACCGGCGGAACCACCGCGCAGCCGAGGAACAGCCCGAGTATGAGGATTATGAGAAGGATGCGCTCTGAAAGCACCCCTTCTGGGGCTTCCTGTCTCGGCCTATGCATACGAGAAGAAGCATCTTAATGTTTATAAATGTTTCAACGAACGCGTAGGAGCTGTGGGATGGCGTTCACAAACTCGTCCTGGAGGAAGTGCCTCCCGTTCAGGAAATAGTAGATTATGAGTAGGTAGCCCCAGGCCATGCCGTAGAAGATGAGGACCTTGAAGACGAGCTTGCCGTTTTTGGAGGTCGGGAAGGCGGCAAGGAAAAGGGAAAGGAAAATGGCCAAGAGGAGGCTCGCCTCGCCCACGAGCGCAATCGTAGGGGCGATGTATGAGTAGGAATATACGAGCGCCAGGTTTAGGAGGAAGATTGCGGTTGCGAAGAGGGCGGCGGCCCTTCCGCCGAACTGCGTCGCAAAGGTTTTCAGGTCGACCTTCCTGTCCTCATCAATGTCCATCACCGTGCTTATTGCGTGGAAGGCGGAGAGGTTGAAGCAGAGGAGGAGGAACCGCCAATCAACGAAGTCCGCGGAGCCGGAGAGGGTGTAGGCGAGGCCGAAGGAGAAGAACCCGTAGCCGGTCGCGGCGAGGGAATCGAGCACCGGCCTTTCCTTGAGGCGGAAAGGAGGCACTGAATAGGCGTAGGCGACGCAAATGCCGCCCGCGGCGAAAAGGATGTGCAGGGGATTTAGGGTGGACGCGGCGACCGCCAGCATCAGGCACATGGATGCGTAGCACCAGTTCTTCAGCCAGAGAATATCCTCTTTGGAAATGCGGGCTCCCCAGACCGGAGTCGCCTTCCTGGGGTTCTTCTTGTCATATTCCATATCATATATGTCGTTCAGCCCGTATACCACCAGGGAAAGCGGGAAGGCGATGAGGAAGAGCTCCAGCCA
>CAIXOA010000014.1 GCA_903920925.1 uncultured Microcaldota archaeon
CGCCCTCTTCCTGGGCCTGAACGCTAGAGAACCCCGTCTGGGTTTATGTATGTCCGTCATGTGATTACCCTTTTTGCATAGCCCTCCGGAGAGGGATGCCGTGAGCAAAACCCGGTGAGTGTTTGCCTGACGCCCGATATATGGGCGGAAGGCAAATGAGCACTTCGAGCATGCCGAATAAGGTAAAGAGAATAAATTGATGGAAGGGTTTAAAAAAGGATTATTCGCGCGTTCGGATGTAATCAGTTTGCCTGGGATTCGCCAGGCATCATCCTGCGCAGCTCTGCAGCCAGCTCAGGATGCCAGGTATAGAAGTCCTTCCGGCCCCTCAGTGCGGAACCCACGGCCTCGCGAGCCCGCTCTGAGCCTATCATGGTGAGCTCCTTCGCCGCGGCGAACGCAAGCCCGTCATCGTCCCCGTAAACCGCCACCTCGCCGAGCAGCTCCAGCGCGCCGGCGGTCCTCAGCACGGAGAGCACCTTCAGGGCGAGAAACTTTGAGTATTGCGAGATTTTGGGGGGCTTGCCCTCGGGGGGCTGGCCCTTGAGGATTCCTTTCATTTCGCCCACAAGCGCGGGCACACCTGAGGAGCCGATGGCGAGGGCGCACGCGCTGCGCAGGGCGGGTTCACCCAAATCGTCGAGCATCACCTTGCACATCAAAGAACGGGATTTGTCGAAAAGATAAGTTTTGGCCATAAGGGGGATGTATTCGCCGAGCGCCATTGCGGCATCAATCCTTTCGTTGATTGGCGCCCTCACGTTGCCGAGGGATATCATAAGGCGCCTTACCCGCTCCCCATAGGTGAGCACGGGGCTCGAGATGGGTTCCGGCGCGGGCTTTGGAGAAGCTGTGGCAGCCGTGCTGGCCCTGGCGAGGGCGTTTATCTTGATTGGTGCGCCTTCGTTCCGTGCCTGCAATTCACTTGGGGTGGGTGCCATAGGTAATACGTGTTTAAAAGTGTTTAAAAATATGTATGCGGATAGGCACAAAAATGCATTTTCCGGATATATCTCAGGTTTTTATATTTTAGCCCTCCATTTATTACATGGGAATAATAGAAAAGGGGAAAATAGAGGGCATATTATCTAATTATAAGAAGCCCAGCATCGCGACCGTTTGTTCGCATTCCGCATTGCAAATCTTTCAGGGCGCAAGGCAGGAGAAGGTGCATTCCATAGGGATATGCACGAAGGATAGGTTGGAATTCTACAAATCCTTCCCCTATGCGAAGCCGGACGAGTTCCTGATGGTGGATTCATTGGGGGATGTGCCGGTGGACGAGCTGGTGGCGAGGGATGCGATTGTCGTGCCGCACGGCTCTTTCGTGGAGTATGTGGGCGAGAGGTTGGACGGGATGGCGGTCCCCGTGTTTGGGAACCGGAGAAGCCTGATGTTTGAGCGGGACCGCATGAGGATGTTTGAGTGGATGCGTAAGGCGGGGCTCCGCGTCCCGAAGACCATGAAGCCGGAGGAAATAGACGGGCTGGCGATTGTGAAGTTTCCGGGCGCGAAGGGCGGCATGGGATACATGATTGTGAAGAGCGAGAAGGAATACCGGGAGAAGATTGGGAAGAGGAAGGCGCTAATCCAGGAATTCATTGTAGGGGTGAGGGCGTATCCGCATTATTTCCATTCCATATTCTCAGAAGCGGGGTACAAAACCTCTTACGGGCATGTGGAACTGATGGGGGTGGATAGGCGCGTGGAGAGCAACGCCGAGGAGATTGCGAGGGCAGTGGCGGCAGGGGGGAACGTGCCTTTGTCTTTTACGGTGATGGGGAATGCGTCCATGGTGATGAGGGAATCATTGCTTCCGGAATTCATGGATATGGGAAGGAATGTGAGCAACACTTCCCCTCACCCGATTGGTAAAATCATACATTTGGCAACCTAGGATCCACCGTCAGACACCACTTACAAATCTAACCTGTCCAAAACTTTGAATGAGGCGAACAAATTAAACGGTAAATGC
>CAIXOA010000015.1 GCA_903920925.1 uncultured Microcaldota archaeon
AAATTCCCTTCACCACAAAAGACTCATCAGGCACAGGATTTATTGTTTCATTCAACAATAATAAGCCAACCATGCCATCCTCGCTTGTTTCGGTTTCCGCATCGGGAATGCTGGTTTCTATGTACACGCCGGAACCGTTGCCGGTCGGCGGAACAATGGGCGTGGAATAGTACATTATTATCGCGCTGTCGTTGTCAGCGGAATATGAGTGGAGATCAACCTTGCTGTTAGTGTAGTCATTCATCAGGTAAGCCGAGCCAGTGCCATTAACCGTACGCACGTCCCATGCGGAATCCAGCGCCGATGAATTGAAATCGTCGTAGAAGAAGCTGTAGGGAATCCAGCCGGTATAATTCGTGACGTTCACGCGGATGCGCCTCACCTCTGCGCGATATTTCCCGGGTGAGCCGTAGGCCGGGCAGGGCAGCTCGTAGAGGCTAAGGGACATGTTGCCGTTCAAGGCCTGGTCTACACCGGATTCGTTCAGGTCTGACATTGCGAAAGTGAGGTTCCATTCCCTTGCCGGGATGTCCACTTTCCTTACGATTCCCCCTTCCTGGCAGGTGTATTCCAGCTCCATGAGCCTGCCCTTCTCGAATATGGAAAGGTTGCCCAAGGTTCCGGATTCGTCGGCTCCAGGCAAAAGCGAGAGCAGTGAGAAGGGGCCGTATGGAACCATAAACTGGAATGTGACCGGTTCGGTGTAGTGATGCATCTTCGGGTTCTTGAGCATGAGGAAGGAGAGGGTGCCGTTGGGCATCTGCGGGCTATCGCTCATAAGTGCGAGTAATGGGAGGGCGCTTCTCACGCCCAAGTATTCGTTGAAGGGCGCCGCATCGACCGATATGTCCTGGCAGGAGTCCAGCGTCTCGTTCCAGAACGGCGTGCTCCCGCCCTCGGGCCAGTATATCGTGAGGTTGGAGACGTTGGAGCCGCCCGATTCGTAGGGGCAGGCGGTGAACGTGAAGTTCTTTATGACCCTGCCGTCCGGCTCCATGGAATAAATGCCGACCACAGTATATTTGCTTATGTTGAGGTAAAATGGCTGCGAATCGCCCCCGGCAAAGGTAAGATTCTGGATGTCCGAGCCGTCCGCAAACTTGTGCAAATCGACGGGAACGGGCGGAACCACGGCGCAGCCCAAGAATAAGCCGAGTATGAGAATTATGAGTAAAATGCGCTCTGAAAGCACCCCCTCTGGGGCCTCCGGGCTCGGCCTATGCATACGAGAAGAAGCATCTTAATGTTTATAAATGTTTCAACGAACGCGTAGGAGCTGCGGTATCGCATTTACGAACTCGTTCTGGAGGAAATGCCGCCCGTTAAGGAAATAATAGATTATGAGGAAGTAGCCCCAGGCCATGCCATAGAAGATGAGTATCTTGAATACGAGCTTGCCGTTTTTGGAGGTCGGGAAGGCAGCCAGGAAAAGGGAGAGGGAAATGGCCAAAAGGAGGCTCGCCTCGCCCACGAGCGCAATGGACGGGGCGACGTATGAGTAGGAATACACGAGCGCGAGGTTTAGGAGGAAGATTGCCGTGGCGAAGAGGGCGGCGGCCCTGCCCCCGAACTGCGTCGCGAAGGTCTTTAGGCCGACCTTCTTGTCCTCATCGATATCCATCACGGTGCTTATGGCGTGGAAGGCGGAGAGATTGAAGCATAGAAGGAGGAACCTCCAATCCACGAAGTCCGCGGAGCCGGAGAGGGTGTATGCGAGCCCGAAGGAGAAGAATCCATAGCCGGTTGCGGCAAGGGAATCCAGGACCGGCCTTTCCTTCAGGCGGAAGGGAGGCACGGAATAGGCGTAGGCGACGCAAATGCCGCCCGCGGCGAAAATTATGTGGAGCGGGTTCATGGTGGAGAGCGCGGCCGCCAGCATCAGGCACATGGATGCGTAGCACCAGTTCTTCAGCCAGGGGATGTCCTCCTTGGAAATGCGGGCGCCCCATACCGGGGTCGCCTTCCTGGGGTTCTTTTTGTCATATTCTATGTCATATATGTCATTCAGCCCGTATATCACCAGGGAAAGCGGGAAGGCGATGAGGAAGAGCTCCAGCCACTGGAATGGGCCGGTGGGCAATCCTGCCGCCCACAAGCCCGCCTTGTAGATTGCGAACGGGCCTATCCAGAAAAGCGGGCGGCTTATCCAGAACGCCTTTGTGAGCTTTTGGAGGAAGTCCATGCTACAGCCCCAGCTTCCTGAACGCATAATATTTGGGGATGTCCATCAGCATCGTAAAGAGCAGGGAGAACACGAACAGGAACGCGAGGGCGGCAGGAGGCACCGGGTCCATCACTATTCCGAATAGGCCGACCAGCGTAAACACAACGAGCGTGACCGCAACCGTGGTAAGGAGGTCCCTGCCCGGCATGGAGGACCAGAAGTGCCTCCTCTCCCTCACCATGAGCACCCGGAACTGGCTCGTGTAGACAAGAAGCATCACCATGAACGTGCGGAGGCCGGCGAGGCCCATGCCGAAGTAATTCATCGCAACGTAAATCGCAATAAGGCCCTGGACCACAAGCAATACGCCGAGCACGGCGGACGCGATTGTTATGTTCATCACGTTCCACTTGTTCGGGTTGTTCGTGCTGGAGGCGTTGTCCGTGGCCAATGAAATGGTCATGAAATCGTTGGCGAACACTGCGAGCATGAGGCCGGAAAGGGAAATGATATTGTCGTGGAATATGAAGAACCCTATCGTGAGCAGGCCGAGGAACTGGATGGATTTGGTGATTTTGTTGATGGCCCAGGTGAGCATCCTCTGGTATATTTGCCTGCTGGTCTTCACCGCCTCTATTATTACTCTTGTTCCGGGCTCGATTATGACCATGCTGGCCGCCGCCTTGGCGACATCGGTCGCATTGCTGACCGCGATTCCCATCTCCGCCTGCTTCAGCGCGGGGGCGTCGTTTACGCCGTCGCCGGTCATGCCCGCCATGTGGCCCCTGGACTGGATGAGCTTGACTATGCGGAACTTGTCTTCTGGATAAATTTCCGCGATTCCGTTGCAGGATTCAATGGCTGCGGACTGCTCCTTCTCAGAAAGGGAATTTATCTCCGAAATGCGGATAATGTTGTTGCCTATGCCGGCCTGGGAGGCTATTTCCTTTGCGACCGAGATGTTGTCCCCGGTGAGCATCATGGGTCTTATTCCGGAATCCCTCATCTCTGAAATCATTGCCTTGGAATCAGGGCGGAGGGGGTCGGCGAGCGCGAGGAGACCTACAAATTGGAGGCTTTCCGGCTTTCCGTCCTCGGACCTTGCGACCGCCAGCGTCCTGCATCCCTTGAGGGAGAGGTCCTGAACTGCTTTTG
>CAIXOA010000016.1 GCA_903920925.1 uncultured Microcaldota archaeon
ATCGAGCCCGGCTTTTCCGTCGCGCTCCGCAACACCGCGGACATTCTCATTATGATTAATGCGGAGGAGGTTTCAAGGGAAAGGAACAAACCGGAGCGGGGCCCCTACGGGACGCAGTACGGCCACAGGGGCGAACAAAGGCAGCAGAGGCCTTACCAGCCTCCGAGGCAGGAGCCTCCGCAGCAGGCACCCGCGCAGCAAACAACGCAAAAGCCGCAGGAACAGCCAAAGCCCGCTTCCCCTCCACAGCAAAAAACAGAGCCTCCGGCGCAGCACAAGCCGCCGGAGCAGAAGCCTTCTAATCCTCAGGACTAGTAGCGACAAGTTTACTTTTTCTCCTCTTCGGGCTGTTTTTCCCTCCTTATGCCGACTTTCGGGGGCGTAATAACAAGAAGTTCCGGGCTCACCATCGCGATGCTCCCGCCCTGCTTGCCGACCATGCCCTTCAGCACCTTGATTACCTCGTTCGCCTTTTCCGGGTTTTTGGAGAGCGCGGAGAGATTGCTGAAAATTATCTTGTCCGGCGCCATCGCCCTGGTCACGGGTTTGGTGTTGCCTTCGGGGCCGATGTCCACCCTTATTATGTAGTAATCCGCGGATTCCTGGACAGGGGTGTTGTCCACGTTGTCCATCTCCTTCTCGAGCTTACCCTCGGGCGCACCCTCCACCGGCCTCTTGCCAAAAATCCCATCGAGCATTCCCATTTTCTCACTCCATCAATTATTTGTGTATTATTTTTAATAACCCACGGAAGCCAGCAGCAGCGCCAGCAACCCGATGAAAAGCCACAGGAGCGAATATTTCCTCGCATTCCCCAGCGCCTTTCCATCTTTTGAGAATATTATGTAAACGCCTATCCAGAGTATTCCCAGGTCCGCAATCCCCAGAAGAATGCCGGAAAATAGCGAAAGAGTAAGCCCGCCCACAAAAGGCACGAGGCTCAGGGGAACGAATGCGAAGAATAAGGAGGAAGCCATCGCCAGCGCATTCACCCTGCCCACAATCATCGGGAGGGTCTTCGATTTCCTCGCCTCCGCGTCGCCCTCCATGTCCTCCACTGTCTTCACAATCTCCCTTCCAAGGCCCGCGACGAACCCGAGCGCCGCAATCACCCAGATGGTCATGGTTGGCGTGAGGCCGAACACGACCGCGCCAAATATGAACGGAATCGCCATCGTTGCGGCTATGTACATATTGCCGATTAGGGGAAGGTCCTTCAACTTCAGGTTGTAGAGCACCGCCAGCACGTTGAACGCAACCGCGACCACGAGCGCCATCCAGTTTATCGCCAGCGCCATCATCGTCGAGAGAATGAACGCCCCTGCGGAGAACTTGAGCGCGAAATCCGTGGAAAGCGTCCCTTCCACCAGCGGCCTCCCCTCTTTTTTGTTTATCCTGTCGGTCTCCACGTCCACATAATCGTTGAGCGCGAATGAGCCCATCTCGCTCAGCATCGGCACCAGCAATGAGAAAATGAAAACCAACCCTAGCGGCGGCATCCCTCCGAGCGCAATCACCTCGCCTATGAATACCGCAATGGCGAGCATGAGGGCGTGCTCTATCCGCACCAGCTTGAAGAACTCACCTAATTTTTTAAACATACGGCTCTAATTGGTAAAACAACATTAAAAAAGGTGCCATAATGCCACTGACTTTTATGGAAAGGAACGACCCCTACAAGGATGCGAAGGTATGCATAATCCCTGTTCCATACGAAGGAACGGTCTGCTTCAGCAAAGGGGCTAAAAATGGGCCCGCCGCCCTGCTCAAGGCTTCCTACGAAGTAGAAGATTACGACATTGAATTGGAAAGGGAAGTAGTAGAAGAAGGCTTCCACGTCATGGAGCCGATGCAGATTGCGGACGGCGAGAAGCCGGAAAAGGTCGTGGAGATGGTCCGCTTCGCGGTTTCCAAGGTTTACAAGGACGACAAAATCCCCGTAGTAATCGGGGGCGAGCATTCCGTTTCCGTGGGCGCGGTGCAGGCGCTCAAGGATGAGGACATTTCCGTCCTGCATATAGATGCACACTCCGACCTCAGGAACGAATTTGAGGGCTCCAAATACTCCCACGCGTGCGCCGCGCGCAGGATGCGCGAGCTTGTGGATTCCGTCGC
>CAIXOA010000017.1 GCA_903920925.1 uncultured Microcaldota archaeon
CTGCAGATTTCCCCGGAAGAGGGCTCTCCGCAGATTTCGCAGGAGTTTATGTGCAGCTTTTCTTTCGGAATGGTTTTACGTATCGCGTCCTGTATCGTATGCCCGCTCGCTGCTATTCGAAGCTTCGTGCTTGGGTACGCTTCTTCCATTAGATTTAGCTGGTGACGGAGGAACCTCCTTATCGCATGCTGGACGTAGGGGCAGCAGCACGCGCCTTCCCCATAATCGTATCCGTGAAGGAACGCGTATGTGGCTACTTCCTTTTCTGAAAGGGTTGCGAAGGGCTTTATGCGCTGGATTAGGGATTTGCTCTGCACCAATGGTTCTTCCATCCTCGCGAAGCGGAGCGGTTCGTTTCGTATTACGTTTAGCAAAACTGTTTGTGCGGTATCGTCAAGGTTATGTGCAATCACCAATTTGGAAGCGCCGAGTTTGCGGGCTTTGGAATTGAGAAGGCGGCGGCGGAGTACTGCGCATACTGAACAATTTGCCTTTCCCTCTTTTGCAAGAGAATCCAAGGATACTCCTTCCTCTTTTTTGAATGTGTAAACGTAATGCTTTACCTTCAATTTCTTGCAGAATTTCTTCGCGCGGTTGATGGTGTGCTCGCGGTAGCCCTTCACTCCCTCATCAATAGTTATGGCAAAAAACTGGAAAGGAAGCGCCTCCTTCAGATGGGAAAGGAAATGCAGCATGGAGAAGGAATCCTTTCCCCCGGAGAGGCCGAGGGCGATTTTCTCATTCTTTTTTATCAAATTCTTCTGCCTTATCTCCAGCCTTGCTTTCTTCTCGAAATATCCAAGGAAATGCTTTTTGCAGAAGTGCCTTCCGAGATGGGGCGCATAATAGACCGGAATGCCGCCGCACTCGCACTTCTCATATTTCCTTTGCTTGTGCAGGGCGCTTCCGGACTGCGGGGCGCCGTGCTTGAAATAGATTATGGATACTTCCTGCCCCTTTTTGGCGATGGAGGTTTCGGGCGAGATTTTCCCATCTATGAATACGAGGACTTCCTGCGAGCAGATTCCATAATCGCAGAGGAGCTTCTGGATGGAAGTATCTGATTTTACCTTTAGAAGCATACGCATATTACAACGAAATATAGGGTTTTATTACTTATCTTCTTATTCCTCCACATGAAAATCACTTCTGTTTTTGCAAGGGAGGTGCTGGACTCCCGCGGGAATCCAACTGTGCAGGTGGATGTGCAGGCGGGAAGGGGGTTCGGGAGGGGGACCGCTCCTTCCGGGGCTTCCACCGGGGTACATGAGGCGCTGGAGCTTAGGGACGGCGGGAAGAGGTACGGGGGAAAAGGCGTGCTCGGGGCTGTGGAGCACGTGAATAAGATTATTGGACCGGCGCTTGTTGGGATGAATACTAATCAGAAGAAAATAGATGCGAAGATGCTGGAGCTGGACGGGACGCCGAATAAGGGGAAATTGGGCGCGAACGCGACTGTTGCGGCTTCCATGGCTGTTATGAGGGCGGCCGCGAACGGAAAGAAGAGGGAAGTGTACGAATATTTGGGCGGGAAGACGCTTCCCGTGCCAATGCTGAACGTGATTAATGGTGGAAAGCATGCGGGCGGCTCGCTTGCGATTCAGGAGTTTATGATTATTCCGGCATTTGCGCCCTCCTTTTCCGAAGGGTTGCGGTATGCGGCGGAAACATACCATGCGCTGAAGGGGATTCTGGAAAGGAAGTATGGAAAGGGCGCGATAAACGTCGGGGATGAGGGGGGATTTGCCCCGCCGATGAAGGAAACGCAGGAGGCGCTGGAGGCGCTCGTTTCCGCGATTAATGAGGCGGGATACGCGAAGGAGATGAGGATCGGGATAGATTGCGCGGCTTCTTCATTCTATGCGGACGGAAAATATTCTATTGATGGAAAAGTTTTGGATGCGGGAGGATTGATTGATTATCTTGGCGGCTTGCTCTCATCTTATCCTGTGGTGAGCGTGGAGGACCCATTGCAGGAGGATGATTTCGAGGGATTCGCGGAGTTTACGAAGAAGCACGGTGGAAGGATGCAAATAGTCGGGGATGACCTGCTATGCACGAACGCCGCGCGGATAAAGACTGCGATACGGAAGAAAGCGTGCAATGCGCTCCTGCTCAAGATAAACCAAATCGGAACGGTCACGGAAGCCATTTCCTCCGCAAAGATGGCGCAAAAAGCTGGGTGGAAGGTTGTTGTGAGCCACCGCTCTGGAGAAACGGAAGATAATTTCATCGCGGATTTTGCGGTGGGGATTGGTGCGGGCCAGATAAAAGCAGGCGCCCCTGCACGGGGGGAAAGGACTTCCAAGTATAATCAACTATTGAGGATAGAGGAAAAAGTGGGCAACA
>CAIXOA010000018.1 GCA_903920925.1 uncultured Microcaldota archaeon
CCACGAGGCGGTCGGCCACGCCTGCGAGGGGGACCCGATCCAGGAGGGCACGTCAATCCTCGGAGGCAAGAAGGGCCTCAAGATAGGCTCCGACCTCGTGAGCATCTGGGACTCCCCCGAGCTGGAAGGCGCGTTCGGCTCCTATCCCTTCGATGACGAGGGCATGCCCGGAAAGGCGGAAAACCTCATCCAGGAGGGCGTCCTCAAGGGATTCCTCCACTCTGAGGAAAGCGCCTTTTCGCTCGGGGAGGCCCCGAACGGCCACGCCCGCGCCGAAACCTTCGGCGTCCCGCCCATAGTCCGCATGAGCAACACCTACATAGAGCGCGGAGACCACAAGGTGGACGAGCTTCTGGACGTGGACAGCGGGATTTATGTGAAAGGAATGAACGGAGGCAGCGTTGACACCATCACCGGGCAATTCATGTTCCGCGCAGAGGAGGCATTAATGATACACAAGGGGGTCCTGGGCGACCGCATTCGCGACCTCTCCATCACGGGCACGATAATCGACACGCTGAAAGAAGTGGACGCGGTAGGGAGCGATCTCCACCTCAAGCCCGGCTTCTGCGGAAAGAACGGCCAGACCATTAACGTCAGCGACGGGGGCCCGCACATCCGCGTGCGCTCCATGAAAGTTGGTTAGCGCCACTTCATCGCTTCAGGCAGCTTCTCAGCCAAATCCGACGCGCAATAAGCATATCCTTTTTCCTTGAAAAGCAAGTCCCCCGCCTTCTTGTTTGCGCGCGATGCCGCGACCGCAGCGGCCATCACATCATTCTTCGCATAAAGGGCGCAAAGCAATCCCGCGAGCACATCCCCGGTCCCGCCCTTGGTCATGCCCGCGTTCCCGCCCGTGATGAGCACCATCTCCTTCCCGTCCGAAATGACATCCGCCATCCCCTTCTTGAGTATTATGCACTTCCATTTCTCCGCCATCGCGCGCACGTGCTCCGGGCTCCCGTCCAATCCAAAAAGCCGCCTGAATTCGCCCTCGTGCGGGGTGATGAGGCATCCCTCCAGTTCCTTCGGCTCAACCTGCTTTAGTGCGTCCCCGTCCAAAACAATTTTCGCGTATTTCTTTTTCAGTTTCCCAAGGTCCAGGTGCGCATCCCCGATTCCCGGCCCGGCAAGAACGCAGTCCGCCTCAGGAAGCTCCCTCACGACGATTGCCTCGGGAACCTGCGAGACCGCAAAAAGCAGTTTCTCATCCTTTTCCCCGGGCATGAAATAGACCAAATCCGCAAACCTCCTCGCCCCGAGGATGCAGAAAACCGCAGCCCCGTGGTATTTCCTGCCCCCCGCGATTATGAGCACCTTTCCGTTCTCGCCCTTGTGCGAAGCCTTCGGCGGAACATAAAGGGAAGAGAGAATTTCCTCCATAGGAACGGTTAAAATCCTCACGAATAAAAACCCTCCCATGCGGGCATGGCAGGCGTGGCTTCTCAAATCCGTGGGCGCCGTCCTTTTCGGCATCTCACTCTTCTCACTTTTCGCGGCCATCCTCATCCTTTTGTTGCCCGGCGTGGAAACAACCCTCATCCACAAGGCGAATGACGAGTACGCGCCGCGCATGGTCCCAATCCTCCTAGCGCACGAGCCGCAGCTCAGCACGCTCACCTACGATAACACAGTGGCCTACTGCCAGTACAAGCCCCCCGGCGTGAGCATGGAATTCGGGGGCATAAGCGACGAGTATGTGTGTTCCCTCATAACAAACAATTATGTAAGCAACACGGAAGAGCTCCAGCTCCGCCTCGCGCGCCAGCTCATTTCCATAAAGATAGACGATATAATGGCAAGCTATGGCTCCGAACTCGCGGGCATCCATTCCCAACTCATAACGATGCTCATAGTATCCGTAGTGTCGCTCTTCCTTTCCTTCCCCTTCCTCTACTTCGGCTCAAGGAACCTGGTGGAGCTCTGCTTCAACCTTTCCGCCCTCGCCGCCCTTTTTTCGTTCGTGATCCTGATGCTCTCCGCGCTCGCATTCTTCCTTCTCCCGTCCTACCTCATCAGTTTCGCAAAGGAGAAGGCGGCCACACCGCTGGAAACAGACCTCGTAACGGTAAGCTCCGACCTCATATCCGAATCAGTGGGCGAACTCCTTCTTCCGCCAATAGTGGTGTTCGGCCTCCTTTCCCTGGCCTCCGGCCTCTCTTCCACGGCCTTCTATTACTATCTCGCAAAGCTGAGGCGCTGAAGGCTTCAGGCCCCATTTTAGAAAACTAGAATACCCTTTTACCAATCTCTTTATTCAAAAATTCCGCCTCTTTCTTCGCGGCGCTCTCCGGGCTTCCACCCTTCTTCTCGCAAGCAAAAGCAATTGAAGAAGATGAATTTATGCGATGGATGAACGGATTCCCCCTCAGCGCCTTCAGCACATCGAATTCCCCGCCCTGCGCCCCAATTCCAGGAATGAGCATGGGCACATCCTTCCCCACCAGTTTCACAATGCCGGAAAGCGCATTGCTCGTCGCCCCCACAACCAGGCCGGCGCCCATCTTCGCGGCTTTGGCGCACACTTTTTCGTAAACCCTTTCCTTCCCGACCTTTAGTTCCTCGAAATCCTTCGCGCCGGGGTTGCTCGTCCTCCCGAGCACATACGCAATCTTCCCCTCTTTTATGAATGGGGCAATCGAATCCTCGCCCATATACGGCGCAACGGTCACCGCATCCGCGCCCCAGAACTCATAGGCCTCGCGCGCATATGCATCGCTGCTTTTTCCGATATCGCCGCGCTTCGCGTCCAGTATCACAAATGTTTTCTCGCGGTACCTGTCAATGATTTGCTTCAGCGCATGCAGCCCGTCGAATCCCAGTGCGGCAAAATACGCATAATTCGGCTTTATGGCGGAAATGAGGTTCTCCTCCAGCAGCGCATCGGTTATAGAAGAATAGTAGCCGGCCACATCCTCCATCGGCTTGGGGTCTATCCCGAAGCAGAGTATGTTCCCCGCTTCCACCGCGGTCTTTTCCAGTTTCCTAAGCACTGCCATATTCCCGCCTATAATCCAAAAACTTCCGGTAAACCTCCTCGCTTACTTCCTTCCCCTTCAATTCCTCGAAAATCTCAGAAGTGGTCGCCACGGACTTCACAGGCACGCCGGTCTTCCCCTCAAACTCCTTCACCGCGCTCCCCCTCTCGCCCTTCTCTTCCCGGTCCACCGC
>CAIXOA010000019.1 GCA_903920925.1 uncultured Microcaldota archaeon
ACCATGATTGCCCCGCCGCCGCAGAGATTGGTGGAGGAGGCGCGCACAGGCAGGCACATGGCAGCCGAGGCATCCCCCAGCAGCCCAACGATAATGGCTCCGCCACCCTCCGAATTGGTTGAGGAGGCGCGCACAGGCCAGCATGAGGCAGTGAGGGAGGTCCTGCTAGGGCTGGTGCAGGTTGATGAAGCCGCGCCCGCAAAAGGCGAGAAAACTCAGGTTGCAGAAGGCGCTCCAGCGCCCACCAGCCCGACAATGATAATGACCCCGGAGCAGGCGGCCGCGCTCAAGGCGGCCTCCCAGCCCCCCAGGGACGATGAGCTCCACATCATGCGCCTCACGCGCAGGCTCTACAGCAGCAGGGATCCGGCGGCACGCATCCCGGCAGCGGACGAGCTTGCCTCCATAGGCACCCCCTCCGCGCTGTTCGGCCTCGCGGGCGCCCTTGAGTACGGCGGCAGCATTTCACAGTACGCATCATCCGTCCTCCTCTCCCGCGGCGAGGAGTCGATACCCGCCCTTTCCTCCATCATAGAGGAGGGCAGCGACCACGGCAAGTCCGCAGCGGTCGCGACGCTCGTCTCCATGGGGACGCAGAAGGCATACGATGCGGTCGCTCCCGCCCTGCTCGACCAGGAATACGGAATCGCGGGCGAGGCGGCATACCAACTCCTCATCGCAAACGGCCTCAATGTCGCGGAGACGCAAAGGCACTTCCTTTCCATCCCGGGCGAGAAGGCGCTCCACCTGCTCGAGGGCATGCTTTCCGGCATGCATCCGGCGGACTCGGAGGCGGCCGCGATGGTCCTGCGCTCCGAAGCGTCATCCGTCCTCGCAGGCATCCTGCAGGCGCAGCCAGGGCTGGGCCTCGTCCTTAGTTCCGGCGCATGGCTGTCCGCGATAGGCGAATGGTCGAAGTCGGGCACGGAAAAATCCTATGCCGCAATGGCAACAGCGCTCACGTTCACCAGCGAGCCCGTCTCTTCGGAGGCGGCGTTCCAGCTCCTCCTTGCCCATGGCACCGGAAGGGCTGACACGGGCGCACATTTCACAACGCTGAAGGACGAGCATGCGCTCCCTCTGCTGAAGAGGGCGCTCCTCGGGGTCCATGGCAGGCCCGAGGGCGAGGGGAAGGCAGTGCGCCTCCAGGCCGCGAGGATTCTGGACGGCTTCGCAAAAGGGGGCCGCTCCACATCAGAAGTATACCCAATACTGGCGACAGCGCTCGGCGAGACCGACCCGGACGTCTCCGCGTTCGTGGTAGATTCATTGCGTGCAGGGGGCCCGCGCGCACTCCCGCACCTGGAGCCGCAGCTCTTCACCGGCTCGGAGGACGTGACGGAAAAGGCGGCGGAGCTTTTCCTCGTCATGCACGGAAGCGACGAGGAGGAATACTACGCACACTCCAGGCTGCTCTGCGCCGCGCTGGAGAAGAAGCAGGTCATGGACCTTCTCGAGGCCCGCGGCTCCAAGGATATTTTCTACAGGGTGCTGAACGACAGCACCGCGGACGCCCGCGCAAGGCATAGCGCCGCGCTCCTTGTGAACAGGGAGAGCGCGGAAAAGGCGCTCCCGCTGATGCTGGACGCATACCTGGATTCGATGCGTTTCCCGGACAAGGAGCACGAGGATCTCAGAGGCACCATAATCTCCCTCCTGAAGGTGCGCAAACGCGAGCCTGATGTGGAGGTTCCGCTCCTGCTCAGCTATTACTCGCTCGGCCCGGACCTCCAGGAGCACGCATTCGCAATGCTCGGCGCCTGCGACCCGGCCATCGCCCTCCCGCTCGCGCTCAAGCAGAGCAGGCAGAAGGCAAGGGCATACGATTCGGTCATACAGCAGCTCATGGAGGGCCCCTACGGAGCCGGGGCGTTCTCCCACATCGCGGACTACGCGGAGAAGGAATATGCGGAAGCCATAGGGGGGAAGGGCCCAGCCGCGCTCCACGAAGCCGCCGAGGAGACCCGCTTCCTCATATCCATCTTCCCGAACCAGATAGCCCAGGAGCACTCGCTCCGCTTCCTCAAGGCCACCCTGCCCCTCATGGCGGGCATGGCCGAGGACCAGAAGACGGCGGTCTGCAAGTTCGCAAAGAGGTTCATGTCCGACGCGCTCCCGCTGATATTGGAATACACCCGCGGCGAAGCAGCGGCCGGAAGGGCTCTCGGAGACGAGACCGCGCACATGCTGTCCATCCTCGTAAGCTACATAGGCGAGAAGGGCGGCGTGGAACTGTTCGGCCACCTTCTTCCGGAGTCGTACTCCCTGAGCGGGGAGGCGCTGAACCGCATGAAGGACCTTGGCGACCTTGACCCAATCCGCGCGGAGAAGCTCCTGCTCGACTACGCGGGCAGCAAGGCGGCGGAAGGGAAGCTTTCGCTTAACGAGGCGCTCGTGCTGCTCGACATAGCGAAGGAGGTCGGGCGCGCCGTAACGGAAGTCTCCGAAACGAAGCATTCGGACTGCACCAGCCTGCTGGCCCACCTGCTGCCCATGATAAACGGGATGGGCGCCGAGGAGGCGAACAAGGTCGCGGAATTCGCTTCAATGGACATATTCAGGGAAGGGGCGGCATTGCAGATAGACGCCTATTTCAGGGGCCGCGCGAAGTTCACGGCTCGGGAAACGGCGATAATCGCAACGATGCTCGCGTGCATAAACAACGACGCATCCCTCGTGGTCCTGACCGACATGGTGGAGACCGAGAGGAGGACGGACATGCACGATGTCATCGAGAATGCGCTCCTGGAAAACTATTATGTCGAGATTAAGAAGGGCCAGATGCCCGTGCGGGAAACTGTAATACGCGCCGCGCTCGGAAAGAAGGCACCGGGGAAGAACATGCGCGACCCGGAGGGCAGGCTCACCAGCCTGGGCACAATCGCATTCAGCGTGCTCGCGTCCAGGAACGACGCGTCCAGGGATGTGATACTCGGCTGCAGGGACGCGCACTTCTGCCCGGACGAGAACGACCCGGACAGGCACGAGCGCCTCTACTACGCGAGGGACATGCTCATAAAAATAGGGGATGCCGCGATAAGGGAGATGTCGGAAGTCGTCTTCTCCCCGGACTTCTCAATTTATCCGCCGGTCTACAGGACCAACATCCTCAGGACAGTCGCATACATGGCGGAGCGCTCCGAGAAGCCCGAGACCAAGAGGCTCGCCAAGGACTGCCTCATCCAGGCAGTGGGCGACTCCAACCTGGACGAGGAGGTGGTGGGCAACGCGATGCGCGTCATGAAGACGGATTTCGTCAGGGACCTCGCCGCGCTTCTCCCGCCGGACCCGAGCGACGCGCTGAAGCCCCTCGAGGACAGGGTGTGCAAGGTGCTCAGGGTCGTCGGCCCGGACGCCCAGAGGCAGATCGGGAAGATGCTGGTTTCGGACGAGCCCTCCGAGAGGCAGTCCGGCGCGCTCATGATTCTGAAAATGCTTTCCCGGGAGCCGAAGCCCGCGGAGGCGCTGAAGAGGATGCCGGAGTTCCAGGCGAACCTGGACGCGGTCCCGAAGCTCCTCCTCGACCCGGAGAAGAAGGTGCGCAATGCCGCGGAGAATGCGCTTGAACAGCTCTGGCCGTTCGTATCCCTCAGCGAGCTAGAGAGGACGGTCAGGCTAAGGAGGGAGAAATATGCCGAAATGCTCCCGTATTCGGACGAGGTCGACCAGAGGCGCAAGGCGGCCTCCCTGCTCGCAAGGGCGGGTGAGCGCGCGATAGACCACTTCCTGGCGATAATCCGCGAGCCGGGCTTCAACGCCGAGGTCGTGGAGGAGTGCATGAGGATATCCATGTCCATAGGCGAGGGCATGCTCCAGAAACTCGTCGAGGTCGCGGATGAGAGAGGCATAAGGGAGAAGTACCTGGTGCTCCGCCTGGCGGCCGGGTGCGAAGGCCCGATAGGCGACCTCTTCTGCTCCGTGTGGAACCACGACTCGCTCTGGCACAACAAGCTAGAGCCGGCGGGCATAGCCAAGGGCGCGGAAATCCCGGCCTGGAAATCACGCCTGCTCCAGTGGCTGGTTGTGGAGGGGGTGGTGCTCCGCGGCGACGAGGTGGCCGCAGACCTGGCGTTCAACCTCATAAAATCCATGAAGATATTTGCCCCGGGCGACCTTGCAGCCGATTTCAGGGATGCAGTCGAGGCGAAGGTGCGCCTCTACGGCTGGCCTTCGGGCGACAAGCTCAGGATAGCCGGGCTCACCCTGCTCGAGGGGAAGCAGATAAGCACCGCTGGGATAAGGGACGAGATAATGAGGACCCCCCCCGCACCCGGCGCCGAGGACTCTTCGCTCCGCGAAAACTACAGGGGATTCCTGCGCAGCCGCCGCACACCGCCCCCGCTGGCAAAGAAGGCGGAGCCCGGAGTGAGGAAGCTCGTGGGCCCTGCCGGAAATGGCGGCACGCAGTGATGCGGCCGCTTCCCATTTTTTCTTTTTCATTATCAGAATAGAATATGTATCAGACGCTGTTGGTGTCATCAACGCCAACGCTTTACGCGCGGCTCAGAGGTTGTACATGTCATCATTTGCAATACTATTTCCGCTATTTTCCTATAAAAGCTTTTCCTTCCACCAAGAAGGAGGGGGGGCGCCCCTCCTTCGCCCGAGCCCTTCGCCTCCAGCCCCATATATCGGGGCTGAAGCCGAACCCATATATCTGCATCCGTATTTTCGCTCCAGCGAAAATGACTGGCGAAATGCTGCGGCATTTCACCATCGCTGCGGCGATGTCTGGCGAAGTTCTGCCGAACTTCACCATTGGGGCACGGACCGAATCCCTTTAGGTTAATCATAACCCCCCATCCGAAAGATTTGTGGCTTGGAATCGAGTTATAAAAACTTAGCTTCCAGTTATGCCCATGGACGAGGGGTATTTCGTTGCAGAATCCATCACCCGCGGGGCGCTTTCGCGCAACTATGCGGCCGTGGGCCCGTCCGCCGCGCGTGGTACCTGGGTGGACGTGATAAACTTCTCCATCAGGAAGAAGGCCCCGGTTTTCGCCGAGGTGGAGCCGGGCGCATATTACATCGGCGCCCTCCCGCCCGTGAAGAAGGGGGACAATTCCTGGAAGAAACCGCTTGCGGAGATGGTGAAATTCGCCGGGCGGAAAATCTCCGGCCCGGTCACGATATTCCATTTCGGCGACATAAAGAAGAACAAGGAAGAGGTGGAGGATCCGCCGTGGAAATGGCTTCCCCCCTCCTTCTCCTCGCCGGTCGAGAGGGGCCTTTTCGGCACCAACATCCTGCTCAGCATCCCCTACCTCACCACATACATGGAGCGCTGCCTGGAGGACCTGGGATCCTCAAGGATAGAGACTGATATCGAGAAAGGGATGATTGTCTTCGAGCACAAGGGAAAGAGCTTCGAGCTTGACATCGTGGGTCTAGTGAAGAGGATGGCCTACGAGGGCTTCACCAAGGAGTTCCTCGCCGCCGCCATAGTTACTTATGTATATTACGATTCCGAGCAGAAGCCCGGCCTCAACACCGTGAGAAGGGTGGAATTCCCCCGGGAAAAGGGGATTTACGTCTTTGAGAAATAGTCAAAGAGGAAGAGGGGAGCGCCCCCTCCTCTCTTTATGGTAATCATACCTCCCCCCAACTTCTCTTTGCAACGCTTTGCATGTACTCCTTACGCAGTTGACTTTAGACATGGCCAAGCCTAAACATAAAAATTTGCCGCGGGCCGGATTTGAACCAGCGACCCCTCGGTTTCCGGGAGATGTTTCGCCTCCTCTCGGAGGGCGAACCTTCAGCTTCACCGGTCAAATGAAATTAATTTCAGAAGACCTCGAGTGCTCTCCCAGCTGAGCTACCGCGGCGCAAGCATATTTGCCATAGAAATGTTTATTTAACTATTCTACGGAATGCCTTCGGTGGAAATATGCCGACTCCTGAAGAGGCACTGGAATTCA
>CAIXOA010000020.1 GCA_903920925.1 uncultured Microcaldota archaeon
TCATCTCTATCGTTTCCGCCACGTCTCCGCTGAACCTCGCGTGTATATTTATTGTAGAACTCATGTATATCTATTGTATCTTTAAGGTATATATCCTTATCGGTTGCGCCTGTGGGAGAACCCATGATAGGGACATGGAAGCCGGCCGTATAAAAAGAAAAGGGAACCTCTCTGCCAGTGATGCCGGTAATGAATTGGGAACAATAAGCAACAAAATTTCCGCCCCCGCGGCTCTTTTTGTAGGTGCATTTATAATTATTGTTCTGTAGGCATACCCCGGTGTACAGATGGATACTGGTAAACTAACCTTATTCTTGCTTGGAATAGTGATTCTGATGCTGGCTTTCGTGGCGGCTTCGGTCCTCGGGTTCAAGCCCTGCACAGGCCAGTGCGGAGGCAGCTCGATAACCGGCCAGACGGGAGGGACTGCATACTACGCCCCGAACGAAACGGGAAGGACGATACAAACGTCCGGAGGAAACGTCCTTGACGTGAGCCAGGCCCTCGGAAGGCCTTCCACATACGTTGATACGTCCGGGCGGAACAGGAACCTGACCTGCTACCAGATGGAGTACTGCGTGGAATGCCCGCAATGTGAACAGTGCAATCAATGCGCCCAGGAGGGAAGCCAGTGCGGCTACGGCCGGACCCCGCTTACCAACCTTGTGGCCAACGCCCCGTTCTACGGCGACTGCTGTGACGGGCTTCAATGCACGAACGGCCAGTGCGCACGCAACCAGTGCGTGCAGAACGGCCAGCTGTGCGGATACGGCCCGACCGGAGGGCGCAGCATCATGCCGTACAATCCCGGGACGTACAACACCATCACCGGAGCCGGCGCCGGCACCACAATCGCTGGGGCTCCCAGCACCGCAGGCACCACCACAGCCACAAGCAACTACAATTCAGTCTACCGCCCGACCTACTACGGCGACTGCTGCGGCAACTCGCAGTGCATAGAAGGATATTGCACACCTCCACAGCAACAGTGCGTGGAGCAGGGGCAGACCTGCGGCTACGGCCTGGGCGCCCTGCCGACCTCGCTGGTGCCGACCAACTATACGAACCACGGCCAGTGCTGTGACAACATGGCGTGCATACAGGGAACCTGCCAGCCGCCGACACAGTGCAACGAACGCGGGCAGTTCTGCGGCTACGGTCCGCAGACATTCACAACCAATTACCAGAACCCGACCTACTACGGGGGCTGCTGCGGAGACGACCAGTGCCTGAACGGCTACTGCTCTCCGCCGGCACAGAACTGCGTGAATACCGGAGGGACGTGCGGATACGGAACTACCTATACAATGGTGGCTCCTCCGCCAACAGCGAACTACTACGGAACATGCTGTGAAGGAGACTACTGCTCCATGGGAAGGTGCACCCCGAACCAGGGATGCAGCGAGCAGGGGGGGACCTGCGCAGCCGGGCAGATTTCCTGCTGCGAAGGGCTTGAATGCAAGGGCACGACCTGCGTGAAGCCGTGCACGCTCGCGGGCGACAAGTGCACCTACGATGCAGACTGCTGCGCGGGCTATTGCCTGGGAGGGGTTTGCTCCACCCAGTGCATAGGCACCGAGGGAAGCGCATGCATTCCGGGCGTGAGGGACTGCTGCTCGGGCATGGCCTGCTCGGACGGCCACTGCGGGAGCACATGCAGCAAATCCGGCTCGTGCACCAGCAACTCCGATTGCTGTGACAACTATGCCTGCACGAACGGCCGATGCACCGAAGTGGTGACTCCGGGATGCCAGACCTCCGGCTCCTGCGCGGTGGGCGCCAGCGTATGCTGTGCGGGATACTACTGCAACGACAACCTCGTCTGCACTCCGGAATCCGCATGCACCACATCCGGCCCATGCACGACGGCTTCGGACTGCTGCACCGGCTACGTCTGTGGCCAGAGCCTGTACTGCCAGAAAGAGGGCGGTTCCACGGCCTGCACGGACAGCGACGGGAGCAACTACTACACCGCGGGCCACGCGTCCGGCAACTACGAGAGCGTGTACGGCACCTACTACGACTACTGCCTCGACACGGGCCATGTGGTCGAGTACACCTGCGCCGCATCCGCGAACGAGGTAGTTGCGACAACGATAACCTGCCCGGCCGGTTGCGTCGATGGCGCATGCCTGATGCCCTGAGCGTCAGGCCTTCCTTATTTTCTTTCCTTTTTCCGCAGGCTCCAGCGATATGGATGCCCCGCCAAAATTAGACTGGAACGCCCGCTCCAGCTCCTTCCCGCCCTGCAATCTGTCAAGTGTAATCGCCAGCGCGGCAATCTCCGAATGCGGCTGGTTCCCGATGGCTATATTGAAGTCCGCGAGCTGGTAGACCTCCGCAGGGACCTTCTCCGCCCCGACCACGACCAATATCCTCCCCTTCCCCGCAATCTCCCCAACCTTCTCCGGCAACGGCATCCCGTACATTGTCAGGTGCGCCACCGCCCACCCGTCCTTCTTCATCTTTTCAATCCGTGCAATGGGCTTGGCTTCATAATCTATTGAAAACTTCCCTCCCCAATTATCCGAAATCCGCTTCACGCTCGCCTCCAGGGAATTGTCCTTCTGCCCGGAATAAATGACCCCTTCCGCCCCGAACGCACGGGAGGTGAGGCAAACATGGGTGGTAACCCGCTCGTCCCTCGGGAGCCTGTGCCCGAGCCTCAGGACCATTATCCGCATAATCCTTCTTCCTCCCAATACGCTTATAAACATCCTTCGCGCAATCCATATACGTGGCGATGACTGCACCGTCCCAGACTGATATATGATGAGCAGAGTAGCTAACGAGCCACTTTTTATACTTTGAGAAATAATGCCGGATGGAGAGCATGGACATAATCGCCATAATCCTCACAATACTCGGGCTGTGCCTTTTCGAGACAGTGAGCAGCGTGGACAATGCGATAATAAACGCGGACATCCTCTCCAAGATGTCCCAGCGCGCGAGGAGATGGTTCCTCTTCTGGGGCCTGCTCTTCGCCGTGTTCGTAATCCGCGGCCTGCTTCCCCTCCTCATAATCTGGGTTGCCAACCCCTCCCTGGGCTTATACGGGGCGTTAACCGCCACTTTCAGCGAGGACCCCCTTGTGAAGGCGGCGATGGACCAGTCCGCGCCCGTCCTCCTCATAGGCGGCGGCGTATTCCTCATCTTCCTCTTCTTCCACTGGCTCTTCCTGGAAACGAAGAATTACGGAATGTGGGGAGAGAAATTCATCTCCTCCAAGGGAATCTGGTTCTTCGCCGTGGTATCCGTGCTCCTGTCCCTCATCGTGTGGTTCGCAATCCAGCTCAATCCGATAATGGCCTTCGGCGCCGTTGTCGGCTCCACCGCCTTCTTCATCGTGCACGGCTTCAAGCAGAACGCGGAGCTCCGCGAGAAGGAGATGCTGGAGGGCGGGGGCGGCCTTTCCGACCTTAGCAAGCTCATGTATCTCGAAGTCATAGATGCGACCTTTTCCATAGACGGCGTGCTCGGCGCGTTCGCCTTCACGCTTTCCGTTCCCCTCATCCTCATCGGCAACGGCCTCGGCGCCCTCGTGGTGAGGGAGCTCACCATGAAGGGCATAGACGAGGTGAAGAAATACGCCTACCTGAAGAACGGGGCGATGTACTCAATCCTGTTCCTGGGGGGCATAATGGTGCTCGACAGCTTCGGCTTCGGGATACCCAGCTGGGCCTCGCCCATAACCACATTTATGATTGTCGGCTACTTCTACTGGAAATCCCTGCAGGAGATGAGCGGGAAGAAAAAGAAAAAGGAACAGAAGTAATTTATTGTTTCCCTTCTTACTATCTGCAATGAATAACCATAATCACAACGGAAATCCAGAAAAGCCGGTGATTCCCCCTCCTAAGAAATACAAATTCCTGTTCGTATCGATTGAAGGCCTCATAGGAGACCTCGCCTGGCAGTTGATAAAGGAGGGCCACGAGGCGAAATATTCCATAGAGCTGAAATCCGAGAAGAACGTGTTCGACGGCTTCGTCCCGAAAAGCGAGGACTGGGAAAAGGACGCGGACTGGGCGGACGTGATCATTTTCGATGACATAGGCTTTGGAAAGGAGGCGGACGAGCTGCGCAAAAAAGGGAAGAAGGTGATCGGGTGCAGCGCGTACACGGACAAATTGGAAGACGAGAGGGACTTCGGCCAGGAGGAGCTGAAATCCGTCGGGGTCGCGGTCCTCCCCCACTGGAACTTCGAATCCTTCGACGCGGCGGTCGATTTCATAAAGAAGAATCCGGGCCGCTATGTCATCAAGCCCAATGGAAAAGCCCAAGGGGAGAAGGAACTCTCCTTCGTGGGGCAGGAGGAGGACGGAAGCGACCTCATCCAGATTCTTGAGCGCTACAAGAAGAAATGGGGGAAGGCGATAAAGAGCTTCCAGATACAGA
>CAIXOA010000021.1 GCA_903920925.1 uncultured Microcaldota archaeon
CCCCTGCGCATCATCTCGCGCTGCGTACCCTCGCCGCAGTCCCACAGGAACAATTTGTCCCAGTGCAGCGCGATGGCCGGCATGGCCCTTTTCACGGAAGGGACCGCGCCACCGGTCCCGAGGAAATTCACCTTGAGCATAGCAATATCCCTGGTAGGGGAAATATAAAAAGAGCTTTGCAGCCCATTAAAAATAAGGGAAGAAGCCCCTCACAGCTTCTCTGCGGCGGGCTTCTGCTTGCTCTTTACTATCTTGACCTTGGAAGGCGTGAGGAGTATGAGCTCGTTCGTAAGGAGCGCAATGTCCCCGTTCATCTTCTCGGCGCTGACCTTGAGCTTGCCGATTATCCCCTTCAGCCTGTTCGGCTGCTTAGTGAGCGGAAGGACATTCACGATTATGATGTTCTTGCTCGTAAGCTCCTTCATGACGAGGTTCGCGTCGCCCTCGTTCCTGAGGTCGACCCTCTTCACATAGAAGTCCGCCGGCGGGTTTACCACATCGCCCTCGGCCTCTATCTCGAGGTATTGCCCGAGGTCAGGCTCTTCCGTGTCTTTCTCTTTTCCCAGTATCTTGTCGAATATTCCCATTGGTCTCACCTTGCACTTTAGACGTTTTGGTATTGAAGAGAAAGAATTAATAAACCCATCTCCGGCCGGATTGGAGACCCCCGTTTCCACTATTCTTAATAAAGGTTTGCAGAGAAAAAGGGAACGCTGATAAAAATGCCTTCTTTTGGGGAGTTCGCATCTCCTTCCAGGATTTTCCGGGACCGGGACGTGCTCTCACCGCATTTCATACCCAACACCCTGTATTTCCGCGAGCACCAGATACGCGAGCTGATGTCCATACTCGTCCCGGCATTGCAGGGGAAGAAGCCGCGCAACCTCATGATTTACGGGAAAACCGGCACCGGAAAGACGTGTGTAACAAAGCACGTCGCAAAAAAATTCGAGGAGGAGGGCTCGAGCGCGAAGATACTATACATCAACTGCAGGATGTACAACAAGCCATACAGGATACTGTCCAAGGCGATGAAGTCCCTCGCGGACGGGGTGGACAAGCAGGGCTACGGCCTCTCCTTCTATTATGACAAGATGCTGGAGTGGTGCAGGGAGGGAAGGCAGCTCATACTGATTCTGGACGAGATAGACATGGCGAAGAGCATAGATGAACTCATATATACGCTAACCAGGGCGAACGACGAGCTGGGGAAGGGCGGCGTTTCGCTCATCGGCATCTCCAACCGCCTCACGTTCAAGGATGGGCTGGACCCGAGGAGCAAGAGCAGCCTCTACGAGCGCGCGATGATTTTCCCACCCTATACTGCTTCCGAGCTGCAGAAAATCCTGCAGCAGCGCGCGGAGATGGCGTTCAAGGACAACGTGATTAGCGCCGGAGCCATAAACCTCGCGAGCGCATTCACTGCGCAGGATTCCGGGGACGCGAGGTACGCGCTCAAGATGCTTTCGCGTGCCGCGGAGCTCGCCGAGGAGAGGGGCCTTTCAAAGATTTCGGATTCGGAAGTGAAGGAGGCACGGGACGTCGTTGAGACCGACCTCGTAAAGGAAGCGGTGGACAAATTGCCGGAGCACCTCCAGCTCGTTTTGTACGCGGTCGCCCGCCTCACCCTTTCCGGAAGCAGGTACGCCCGTTTTGAGGAGGGGAAGGACGGCTACCTTTTCTCCGGGGATGTGTATGAAGATTACGCAGAGCTCTGCTCCAAGCTCGGGAAGCAGTCCAAGACCGCCCGTTCCTACAGGAGCTACCTCGGAGACCTGGAGATGCTCGGGCTCGTGACCACGGTGGAGAGCGGGAAGGGCATAAGGGGGCACACCAAGCTCATAAAGCTCGGGCACACCCCCCAGGAGACCGTTTCCATGATGAAACAAAAGTTCGGTGAATGAATGGACGAAACGGATTTCATCTACCAGGCCGGCGCTTTGCGCAGGGTGGAGCGCTCGGGCTGGAAGACCATAGGGATAAAGCCGGAAAGCGTCTCCGAGCATTCTTTTCGTGCTGCGGTAATTGCTTACATACTTGCGAAGAAGGAAGGGGTGGACCCGGATAAGGCATCCCTCGCGGCACTCTTCCACGACCTTCACGAGGTCCGCATAAATGATATTCATATTGTCGGAAAAAAATACCTTTCAATAAACGAGAAGAAGGCGCGGGAGGACACCTTCGCGCCCTTCCCGGAAATCCTGGAACTGCTCAGGGATGAGAAAATAATGCGCATCGCGGACGACGCGGACCGGCTCGAATTGATTTTCCAGGCAAAGGAATACAGGGACCTGGGCAGCAAATACGTCGACCAATGGATTGAGCGCGCGTCCGCGCTCCTGAAGACGGAATCCGCAAAAAATATGGCGAAGGAAGCCGTCAAGAGGGACGCGTTCAAATGGCTTTTCGAGGCGAGGGAATGAGGCTT
This sequence comes from uncultured Microcaldota archaeon, assembly GCA_903920925.1. Lineage (GTDB taxonomy): Archaea > Micrarchaeota > Micrarchaeia > Anstonellales > Bilamarchaeaceae > CAIXOA01. The sequence goes on from CAIXOA010000021.1 coordinate 2,429, forward strand.
TTCGTAGTCGCGGCGCTTCTTCTGCTTTTCGCAGGATGCATCACAATCCCCCAGGGCTCGGACTGCGCAAGCAAGCCCGACCAGGGGCAGAGGGACAGCTGCTATTCGGACGCGGCCTTCGCGGCGGCGATGCTGAGAAGCGACAGTGGCGGCGCCGTAAGCCTGTGCGGCCAGATCGAGAAGAGCTCATCACCCTTCGGCTCCGACCGGGACCTCTGCTTCATGCGCGTTGCCGAGGTGTTCAAGGACACCTCCATATGCGACAACATCGAGTCCTCGGACGTGACGAAGAGCCTGTGCGTGAGCAAGGCCACCCCAGTCCGCACAACCTCCGTTTGCGCGACAGCGTTCGTGCTTCCCGCGCTTTCCATCCTTCTCCTTTTTGCATACAGGAAAAACTAGAGTTCCAGCACGTCCCCGTTCTTCGGCGCGTAAACCTCGAATCCCTTCGCCTGCAGCTCGTTCTGGAATTCGACTATCCTGTCCCCGTGGTTCAGCACTATTTTTTCGGGGTTCGCCTTCTTTATGTATTCCAGCAGGTCGGCCCTTCCCGCGTGAGCGGAAAAATCGTAATAGGACCAGGGAAGGTCGACTTCCAGCAGGTTCCCGTCAAGGATGATCTTGTTCTCGTTCATCACCCTCCACCCGTTCGTGCCTTCAACATTGTATCCGGTAAATATCATCTTCGATTGGGGGCGCATGTTCAGCAGGTAGCCCAGCGCCGGCCCCCCCTGCAGCATCCCCGCGGTGCTTATTATCACAGAAGGCATGGAGGTGGCGTCCGCCTTGTCCCTCCGGTCGCCTGCGAACACTACGGTGTCCGCCGCCTTCTCGAACCCCTTCGCGTCGCTTATGTAGCCCCCGTATTTCCTATATATTTTCGAAACATCCTTGCCCATCCCGTCCACGAATATGGGGACGTCCGGCATCAGGGAGCGCACTATGGCGATGAGTTCCTGCGTCCTTCCCACCGCGAAGGCCGGGAAGAGCACGTTCCCCCCATTGTCTATTATCTCCTTCATCTCCACCTTCAATTTTTTTTCGAGCGGCGCCCGCGGCGGGTGCTCGCGCGAATGGTAGGTCGTCTCCATGAGGAGGACCTCCGCATCCTCTATCGGCTCCGCGCCCTTGTGCATCCTCGTCTCCTGGATTTTGAAGTCCGCCGTATATACGAACCGTCTCTTTCCCCACTCCGCCTCTATGCTTGCCGCGCCCAGTATATGGCCCGCGTCGTGGAAAGTGAATTCCGTCTTCCCCACATGCACCTTCTGCCCGTATTTCACGGGCACGAACCTCTTCTGCGCCCGCGTGATGTCCGCTTCGGAGTACGGGCTGTCCTCGCCCATGATTTTCATGCTGTCCGGCCAGAGCAGGGAGCATATGTCCAGCGTTGGCGGGGTCCCGAACCAGCTTATCCTCTCGTGGTTGAATAGTTCCGGCAAATATCCTGAATGGTCGAAGTGCGCGTGGCTCAGTATCATCCCGTCCAGCGGGCCCTGGTACTGCTCGGGGAACATGTCCTTCTTCCCACCCGGCTGGTAAATCTTCAGCCCGCAGTCCATCATGACTTTCATGTCCGTCTCGAGCACGAAGCAGCTCCTCCCCACTTCCCTCCCCGCGCCGAGGCATTGAAGGCGTATTTTTTCCATAGGCTCCCCGCCCATTATGCCCAAGGCGCATTTTTAAGTGTGATTAATATTGTGGTTTTAAGTGGTAAATAGTAATTTAAATGCTTCCTTACCACGTATATGCATGCAAAAGGGGGCAAAGCCAGTGCAGAACGATGCGGAGCGCCAGCCCCAGGAATGCGGCAGGGCAGGGAGGGCAATAAGATTCGTAGGGAGGGCCCTCAGGAAGGCTTCCTTTGCCGCCGTGCCGCTCCTCGCCTCCCTCGCCCTCGGATGCGAGCCGGACGAATGCGTATCCCACAACGATACCACGACCCCCCTCAACAGGCCGACCGACGGCAGGATAGCCCCACTCGCCGAGTTCTCACTCCCGCCTCAGGAGGGCATAATCTCGGAGACGGCGATAGACCTCGTAAACGAGTCGCAGGCGCTCTCGACCGGCGGCATGCCAGGAGACGCCTCGCTTACGGTAGTGCCCCAATGGTGCATGGACGACGGTAGGGCTGCATACGCCACCAGGGGCTCCTTGGTGCAGGACAGGGGCATCTATTCCCCGGGCCCTGTGGTGCTCATGTCAAGGCAGGAAGGCTACATCGGGGCCTCGGTCCTCTTCCACGAGCTGGGCCATCTGCAGAGGGGCGGATGGGGCAACGAAGTGATTCCCGAACTGAACAGAATCGAGCAGCTGCTCATGGTCCATGTCCTCCTCCATAGGAACGACCCGGATTCGCAGAAGATGTGGGGCGTCCTCATGCGGAACCTTGAGGATGAATTATACTCGCCAACACTGCCTTCCCGCATCGCGGGCGCGGGGACCGTGCAGAAGATTGCAATTTTCAACCTGATGGAACTAATCCGGAGCGACGGGGATTTCCGCTCCGTGAGGGAGAGGATAATCGGCCTTGAATCAAGGGACACTCTTCTTCAGGAGATAGACGCCTCCGTAAACTCCTATGCAAGCGAGTACGGCGACCCGGATCCCGCGAAGGAGGCGACGGGGATTTCAAACCTCGCGGTCTCCCTCCGCATGTCTTTCGCGAGGGAGATTTCCCGCAGGTTCGGCACAGAAGCCGCCCTCGCCTATCTCCGTGTGATGTCCCACAAGGCTGTTTTTTCCGAGGAGACCATGACGGAGGGCATGGGGGACATGAACTGCGCGATGATGGACAGCCCCAACCTGCTCCTTTCCGAGCCCGAGACGGACATTTCCGATTCACGGGAGCTCTGCCCCGAGCTTGAAACCACGTTAGCAATCCAGCGGGTTCCGGAACAGCGCCTCTGCTGCGCCTCCCCGGCCGCCGGCTCAACCACGCCGGATTTCCACAAATATGTGGTTTCCGTGGACGGATACAACTGCACCGGCTACCTGCCTTTACCGGCGGAGCATGTGATGGGGGTAAGGCACCTTAGTGCCATACGCAGTGTGCAGCTGCCGGATGGAGCGCAGTGCGAGTGAGTTTCCCAGCATTTTTAAATTTTCTATTAGATGGGTAACCCATGCCCGCACGGATTCCCGAATTCGCCCTGCTTGAGAAATACGGAATAGGGCTCATACCATACGGGATTGCGAAGAATGAGAAAGAGGCGTCTAAGATTGCGAAGAAACTGGGATATCCGGTCGCACTGAAGATAATTTCCCCGGAAATAGTGCACAAGACCGATTTCCATGCCGTAAAAGTGGGCCTCAAGAACGAAGAGCGCATGCTTGCGGCCTACGAAGACATAATGGAGAATGTAAAGGGGCACAAGGTCACGGGGATGCTCGTGCAGAGCATGGCCCGCAAGGGCTTGGAACTAATCATCGGGGGAAAGAAGGATTCCCAGTTCGGCCATATGGTTTTGCTCGGGCTGGGCGGCGTATACGTTGAAGTATTCCGCGATGTTTCCGCGCGCATCTGCCCCATCCAGAGGCAGGACGTGAAGGAGATGGTGATGGAATTGCGCTCCAATCCCCTGATAATGGGCGTGCGGGGGATGAAGCCCATAGACATAGACGCGCTGGAAACCCTTATGGTAAAAGTATGCAGGATGATGGTCGAGGAGGACGTCCTTGAGATGGATTTGAACCCCGTGATATTTGACGAGCACGGATATGACATCGTGGATGTGCGTTTGAGGAGGGACTAAAATGCGCGAGGATGTGAAAAATCTTAAGTATGTTTTCGAGCCCTCCTCCATCGCGGTCATAGGGGCGTCCCCGACAAACGGAAAGCTCGGCAACGTCGTTTTGAAGAACGTGCTGGACAGCAATTTCGAGGGCAAGGTCTATCCGGTGAATCCGA
>CAIXOA010000022.1 GCA_903920925.1 uncultured Microcaldota archaeon
CCCTTTAATCAGTGTTTCGGCTCCCCCAGATTCCCGCACAGTCCTTACGTTAGCTTTTTGCCATCCTACATGTTCTCCCACGTAGACAGAAACAAGTAGGTCTGCGCTCACCACGAGGATATTCCTGAAGTTTTTTCTTGTGCCTTCAAAGATGGTTCCCGGTTCATTCGGAAAAGTTTTCGGTGCACTCCCCCCATCCGTTTGCGAAAGATTCTTTTGCATAAGTATCCCCAAGCGCATTCTCGCCTAAAATTTATAAATCATCTTGGGCAGGCAGTTATCGGCCCGGGGAGCGCATGGGGCCCGGTCTCAAGAATCTCCAATCCCCTGCTTAGAGTCGGGCTGAACATCTCGTTCTCCCTATGCATCACAAAGCCTGCGCCTTTCCTCAATAGTTCCAATTCAGGGCTGCCCTTCTCAAGGGCTTTCTCCATGCCCGGCAGGATGACCATCACATCCATGGAAGGATTCCCCATCTTCGCCAGTTCCAACAGCTTTATCGCCTCATTGGCTTCGAGATGCATAACAAGGAGGTCAATCCTGCCGCCCTGCCCCCTGATTAACGGTTCAGCCTCCTGGCAACTTTGCGCAGTCCTTGCGTTCGCACTCCGGAGCCTTGACCATTCGGCCATATAGCTGGAAACGAACGAATCAGCGCTCACAATAAGCACATTTTGGTATTTCTGCCTAGGGGCATCCAGCCTCGGAGCCTTCACCCTGCCCGCTTCCGCGGAGAAACTTACTCCTCCGCTCCCTTCGGTCGGTGAAAAGTGCTTCTGCATATGAACCCCCGTGAAGGATTGCCGGTTAATCTTTATAAACCGTTTCGGGCGGGGGTCGCACGACCGAAGGCTAAATGGACCCGGTTTTGAGCAGGTCCAGGCCCCAATCCAGGGATTTGCCGAACGTTTCGTCCTCCCGGTGCACCACAACGCCCGCGCCTTCATTCATGAGTTCCAGGTCCGGGCTGCCCCTTGCCAGCTCCCTTGCTTCTCCGGGCAGGATGGCCAGCACGTCCACACAGGGATTCCACGCCTTTGCCAGCCCCATCAGCCTTTTCGCATCTCCGTAATCCAGCTGCATCACGATGAGGGAAATCCTGCACCCCTGCCTCCTGACCAGCGTTTCTGCCTCCCTGCGGCTCTGCACGGCCCTTGCGTTGAGCCTTTGGAGGGCGGCCCACCTGGCCACGTGTTCGGATACGGACTCGTCCTGGCTTACGATAAGCACGTTCCCGTGGTTCCTCCTCTGCCTTGCGCCGGCATCCCCGGGCTGGCTCGGAAAGCCCCCTCTTGCCCCGGCTTCTGCTGGCGAAAGATGCTTTTGCGTGGGAGCCATATTTTGTTTTCCCTCTTAGAATTTATAAAGCATTTAGCGCGGCATGGGAATGTGTTCGGGCCCGGTGGGATTTGAACCCACGACCTACATCTTAGGAGGATGCCGCGCTATCCAGGCTGCGCTACGGGCCCTAATAAGCATATTTATAGTCGCGGCAATACTTTAAAACCGTTCCCTGCCCAAAGCCAATTCGGTATTTTTTATGGGTTTATTGGCGGGAAAGGCGAAGTATGTCATTCTCGTGATAATCATAGCTGCCGCAATCTTCCTCCTCACCCAGAACCAGCATTCCGGAAAGGAGCAAATCACCATCATAAACAGCGCCGGCCAGCAAATCCCTGTATACGTGGAAATAGCGGACAACATGCAAACGCTGGAGAAAGGGCTCATGTTCCGCAAATCCCTCCCAGAAGATGAAGGAATGCTCTTCGTATTCCCGCAATCCGGAAACTATGCGTTCTGGATGAAGAACACCCTAATCCCGCTGGATGCAATCTACATTTCGGAGAATGGGACAATCGTGGATGTCCTGCAGATGCAACCCTGCATCTCCGACCCATGCCCCAATTATGTCCCGGATGCTGAAGCCCGCTATGTTTTGGAAGTGAACAAGGGTTTCAGCGGAAGGCACGGGATAACAGAGGGCGACAAACTCATCCGCTAGCCTGCCCCCACATCAGCTCAAAGAACTTCCCGTAAGTATCCGCGAAATTCCTGTCCTTAATCAATAATCCGTAGGGCTCCTTTCCATAACTGATTAAGAAAAAGTACTCGTTCAGCACCCCGTACTCCGTATTCGTATCCATGTCCAGATACCTCACTTCTGTAAGCGGCATCCTCTCCCTCGCCTCCCCCCAGTCCTTCCCCGCCTTATTTACGAGCATTTTCAGTTTTACCTTATCCTTCACCCTCTTCTTGTGCACTATCTCCAAGAAAAAGCCCTCTAATTTTGAAAAGGATTCCAGAGGCGCGGATGCGATATAGTATTCATCTCCCTTCTTCCAGGAGTTGATTATTTCCATATAGAGAGACTTTATTCCCCGGATTCCCTTGAAGTACTTGAAATCTCTCATCCTCTCTTCCGGCCTTATGAGCTTCAATTTGGAGACGGATTCCAGCAGCTTTCCCTTCTCCTCCCTTATCTCCTTCTCCTTTTCTTCAAAAAGCTGGGAAAGCGCGTCCGGCTCCGAGGCCCTGAACACCTTTATGTTATTCACCAGCTTGTAGTTCACCAGCCCCTTCTCCAGCAAAATGCCTAGGATGGAATAGATGTGCGAACTCGGGATTTTCGTCCTCTTGCATATCGCGCCGGTCTGGCTCTCCCCGTGCGCAAGCAAATCCAGGTAAACCACCGCCTCCTTTTCCGAGAGCCCCGCAGCCATGAGCGCCTCCACATCCCTATTCATAGAAATCACTACTACAATATTTAGTAGCGATTATTTAAATAAGTGTTTATCGTGTTATAATCAGGTGCTAAATATGGTCGAACCAAAGACACAGGAAAAAGGGATTGTAAGCGCAAAGGAGGTTACTCCTGCGCCGAGGCAGTTCGGGAAGCAGGATGGTCTTACCGTCGGTCCTTCCGGCAAACCACCGGAGCACATCGCTAAATTTGCCGATATGATAAGAGAAAATGGCGGGGCTGGCGCGTATCAGGTTGCACGCATGTTGGGGGTTCCTGAACATTGTTGGGATCAGAATCTGTTGTTCAAGATTTTTAAGAAGGAAAAGCAGACCGGCGTTTCCTGTACGGAATTGATAGATTTGGTTGTCCAGGCTATTTTCCTAAGCGACTCCAGCAGGGATTTTTATTCCTGGAGCCATACGGTCTGCCATCTGTTTGAGAATTACAGGCTTCCAATCGACAACATTCATTCCTTTTTGGATGACCCGAGCCGCTTCGGTTCGGCAAAAAAACTGGTTGATGAGGGCGTAATACGTGCCATAAAAGCAGGAGAGCCCCACTGCATGTCACGAGTAGTGTGGCCACTGCTCTGCTATAACATCGATAAAATGGCTGCCGAAAATCTGGATGGAGAATTTCCATTCAAGCCCAAATCGCTGCAAGACGAAGCGTTTGTATCGATGCTTGTGACGGATAAGAGTTATGGTTATCATTCGAAACCGATTGAAATATTCTGCACAGCGAGGACTCCGAAGGATTTGATAACCCAGCTTGTAAAATCTGGAGAAGGGGTGAGGGGTCGCGAGGCGAAGATGGTGGAGTTGGCTGATGCACTCAAAAGAGAAAATGCCATTACCGCGGAAGAAGCAGAGGCGTATGTCAGAAAAATATGCAAAGACGAATCGGCAAGTTACGATACTGTAAGGGACAACATTGCTGCGGCCCGGAATGCTTCAAAAATGGCAGACGGTCTCTACGTGGATGTTGATGGAACGCTTGTGATATATGGAAAACCGAATGAATGGGCACTCCAAAAAATGGTTAAGAGTGCAGATTCCGGCAAGAAAGTTACCATCTTTTCAGGAGGCAACCCGAAAGAACAGACGGAACTGCTGCGTGGGCTTGGAGTAGAAGAAAGGTTCCTTCCAGTGCTTCCAAAATCACAGTTCATTGGAATGGTTCTGGAAGAATTGATTGATGATACCATTCCAGAATACCAAGGCTTCAGGGCAGTTTCATGGATACGGCCCGATGGAGTTCCTGGCGGGTTGTAAGCCCATTCGCTATCCTTTGATTTTTTTCTTTCCATTATCTTTTAAATTCCATTCCGCAGAGTAGGAACTACGCATTCTGGTGGAATGATGCTAGTTGAACTCGCGAAGGCATTGGAGGAAAGCATCCAGCAAACATTAGAGGAAAGGCCGGGAATCGCCTTCTCCGGAGGGCTGGATTCCACCCTCATTGCGCACGTGGCGAAGAAGTACTCCGCACCGGAGCTGTTCACGGTAGGGACGGAAAGGTGCGAAGACCTCCAGTACGCGGAGGTGCTCGCACAAAAGATGGGCATGCCCCTGCATACCCGCATCCTTTCCCAGCCGGAAATAATGGAGTTCTACAAGACCGCCTATTCCATTTTCCCGGGCGACTTCCTCAAAGTGGAACTGCTCGTCCCCCTCTGTGCGGCGGGGGAGATGGCGCAGAAGGAAGGGATTGAAGTGATGCTTTTCGGCTCCGGCGCAGAGGAATTATTTGTGGGCTACGAGCGCTATTACATTTATGCGGCAGAAGGCGGGGATTTGGAAAAGCTCCTAAAAGAGGAATATTCCACCCTCAAGAACAGGGAAATAAAGATGATAAAGAAGGCGATGAGAAAATACGATATAGAAGCAAGGTTCCCCTTCTACAATCCCGAACTGGAAAAAATCGCCTTCTCCATTCCGCTCCAGCAGAGGATGGAGGACAGGAACCTGAAGAAATGCGTCCTGAGGGAGGCGGCAAAGTTCCTCGGAGTCCCGGAACTTGCGGTAAAGAGGAAGAAGAAAGCGCTCCAGTACGGGAGCGGAATCCACAATGTACTCCTCAAGAACTCCGAATATTTGTCCGGATTATTCCCGCCGAAGGAATCATGCGGTCCTTGAGCCAATCTCGGTCCTGTATTGCTCCTTGAATATCTCATCCAGCCTGGTTTGCGCGGCCTTGTAATCCACGGTCCCGTTCTCCTGCTCAAGGTCGGCAAGCATCCTATTTGTCGCGGTGTTCAGTTTGACCACGAAATCAATCTCGCGCAATAATTTGTCATTTGTGTCCACGCTCGCCTTGTATGCCTTGTAGTACATCTTTCCCTTGAGGAACGCCTGCAGGATATACTGCTCGGGCGCAATGCCGCTCTCCTCGCTCCTGCGCACAAGAACAGGGGGAACGAACTGCAGGTCAAGGTGCCCCTGCAATTTTCCCATATCCACCTTGTCGAAGTCCCACATGGTTGCCTCGGGGTTCTTGATGAACTTCGGCTCCAGGCTGCACGCGTCTATGTCCGGGCCGCGCCTGTACCTGAATATCTCCACGAACTGCCTGTTGGCCGGGTCGCTCTCGTACTCGTATCCGAGCACGCGGTATACGCGGCCCTTCCTCCCGAACCTCAATTTCTTCAGGAAAGTATACCTGTCGGTCGCAAACATGGAGGCGGAAGGAATCCCGAACACCAGTTCGAGGCGGTCCTGCACATCCTTCAGGGACTCGGCGTGCAGGTTATAGAGAAGGAATACGCCGGGCTGCGTGTTCAGGAGATTGATTACGCCCTGCACCGCGCTGCGCGAACGAATCTCATTAATAACAAGCGCCGCATCACCCATCCTGAGCAATGCGTTCGCCATCTGCACCAGGTCCAATTCCCCCGTGGGCTTGTATGTGGTCCCCTCCTCAATCCCCGCCTTCACCTTCGCAGCCCCTATATGGAATCCGCGCTTCCTGAATGCGCTAACAGGGATTTCCTGGATATCCTGGATTGGGATAATCCTCTTATTGGTCCCAATCGCCATTATTTTGGCGGCGGTGAATGCGGTCTTGCCCACCCCCTTAAGCCCGAGGACCGCCTCGCTGCATCCCAGGCTCACCATCATGTCATCATAGCCCGCGAAGAACGGGTTGAAGGATTTGAAATACAGATATTGCGGATAGGTGAAGGGCGACTCCTGCATTATTCTCAATGCGCCCACGAGCGGCCCGAAGGTCGCCGGAGGCCTCTGGAGGTGCGTCCTCATGGAGTGCCTCTTAACGACCACGTCCACAACCGGGTTCAGGTCATCGAATTTGCGCCCCTTTTCCGAAAGCACTATGTTCCGGAACGCCCTTTCCAGCAAGGGCCGGCTGTACCTATACAGAGTGTGGCAGATGCCGAATCTCGCATGTTCGATGTAAAGGGGGGAGTTTTCCGAATCAATATAGATGTCCGTGATATTCTCACTGTCCAGGGCGAGGTTCTCAATTGGCGAACCAAGGCCAACAATCCAGTTCGCGACCTCCCTCCCCATTATCAGGGCCTGGTGGGGCGTAATCTCTATCCCCTTTTTGATCGCCTCGTCAAGGAAATACTGCCTGTACTCGCGCGTCTTCAACTGATATAAGATATCGAACTGCTCCTCGGGAAAGGTCTCCTTCATCTGCGCCTCGATGAGAGTTTTCATCAGCGCGGACAGCTCCGGGGGCAGCTCGTTTATGCCCTTGTTCTCCTGCACATAGACATAGGCCTCACCACCGGGTATCTCGTACAGCTGGGCGCTGACGCCATACCTCAGGTCATAGTGCGCCTCAGGATTCGCCAATGGCTTCGCGTTGGGCGGAATGTCAAGAAGGAGGGAGGGCACGAATCCCATGGTCCGGAGCCCGGCAAGCTTGAGGAACGCCGCACGGAGGTCCCCGGTCTCCTTCGCCAGCTGGAAGAGGTGCGTTTCCGTAAACCTTTTCAGTATGCCGTTAATCCAGGCCTTGAAGTTCTGCTGCCCCTTTGCGAAAACCGAGCGCTCGGCGGCAGGCTCCTTGTAGTCCTTGAGGATTTTCTCGGCCATGAGCGGGTTCATGAATATGAATTCGTAGAATTTCCGGATTGCATCCTTTCTCTTCGCATAATTCTCGTCCTGCTCCAGCCCGTACACCTCCTTGTTGAGCATTATGCCCTCTATCTGCTTGATTACCGAGGCGTATTCCACGAGGATGTAGGTCTTCTCCTCATCCAATTCAACAATGATTTCCTCCTCATAGCGGAGCGTCTTTATGGGCTCCTCTATCGTGGAAAGGTCCTTCAGGTGAAAATTCAGGAATTCGGCGGATGCGAACTCAAAAGGGCACTTCGACATGTCCACTACGCCGCGGGTACCTTCGAGGACGATGTTGCACATGCGCTTTGAATGGGAGAGGAGAATTAAAACCTTATCCCCGATATTTCCCACGATGGGAGTAGACGAAAAGATAAAGGCGCTGGAGGACGAGATCCGCAATACAAAGCGGCACAAGGGCACCGAGCACCACATAGGCCTCCTGTTCGCGAAGGTCGCCCGCTTCAAGCGCGAGAGAGTGGACCGCGCGATAAAGAAGTCCGCCATGAGCGGCGGAGGCTTCGACATAAGGAAGGAGGGCGACGCGACGGTGGTCATGGTCGGGTTCCCGAGCGTTGGGAAGTCCACCCTCATCACAAAATTGACGAATGCGAAGTCAAAGATAGCCGCCTACGAGTTCACGACGCTGGATTGCATTCCCGGAATACTCGAATACGGGGGCGCGAGCATCCAAATTCTGGACCTCCCCGGCATAATAGCGGGAGCACAGGAGGGGAAAGGGAGAGGGAGGGAGATCCTTTCAGTCTCCCGGAAGGCGGACCTCATCCTAATCCTTCTCGACCCGCTAAACCGCTGGCAGTACGACGTGATTACAAAGGAGCTGCGGGAGGTGGGGATAAGGCTGGAGGGCCACCCGCCCCGCATAAGCGTCAAGAAGGGCATAAAGGGCGGGATAAGGATACACTCCGCGGTTAAGCTCACCCGCCTCACCCCCCAGGCGATAATCTCCATACTTAACGAATACGGATTTCATAATGGGGACATCACCTTCGGGGACAACTATGCCGCGGAGGATTTGATTGATGCGCTAGAGGCAAACAGGGTGTATTCCAGGTCGCTCGTGGTCGTGAACAAGGTGGACCTCACCGGAGGCATCCCGCCCGGCTTTCCAACCGGCGCGGTGGGAATCTCCGCGGACAGGGGGGCTGGAATCGAGGAGGTCAAGAAAGCCATCTACGAAAAACTGGGGTTCATGAAGGTCTACACGAAGCCGCGCACAGGGGAAATCAAATGGAACGAGCCGATGATAATGAAGACCGGCTCCACCATCGAGGCCATGTGCAGGAAGCTCCCCAAGGCGTTCCTCAAGGACTTCAGGTACGCATTAATCTGGGGAAAGAGCGCCAAGTTCCAGGGGCAGCGCGTCGGGCGTGACCACGTGCTCCAGGACGGGGACGTCGTATTCATAGTAAAGAGGTGAGGAAATGCCTACTGAAAAGGAAATAAGGCAGGTAATCGACTGGTGCGAGGCGAAGAAAAAGGAGCGGAAGCTGGTTTCCATGGTGGAGCGGAACGAGCTGAGGGAGAAAATCCCCTGGACCTACAGGTTTCCGTTAATAGAGATAGACCGCCCCACCGAAGCCGCGAACAAGACCAGCCTGGTCTATGATTCCACGACCAAGGCGCTTTACCAGCATTACATGGGCGAATGGAGAAAGATTGAGCCCGAGTTCGACATAAAAATCAAATGAGTGATAGCAATAAAAATCCGAATAAGGAGAATCAATAGGTGTTCTGATGGCACGGGAGCCCGCTGAAAAAGTTGTCCGGGAACGGTCGTATTCTGACGTTTTCAAGGAAATCGAGCAACGCATAGAGAAGAGGCACGAGGAACTCTCGGGCGAAGTTCCGCGAAAAAGGATAGAAGAGCTTCCGGAAGTCCAGGTTGACAAAAAGTCGCAGCATCTAGCGGAAAAGCTTGCGGACGCCCTGGACAAGGGCGTGAAGGCGTTGGACAGGTGGTAGGGATGGGGGTATTCGAAGACGTTGATGAAAACACCAAAAGGAAGATAGTCAAGGTCTGGGAGAAGATGGACGACAAGAACAAGGACTTCTTCGTGGACCAGGTCGCCCTCGCCATGAGCATCTGGGGAAGCGACGAGCTAGGAAAGTCATTCATCGCGAAAATCCTCGGGAAGATGATGGAGGACGGCTCGGAGAATTTATCGGATTTCGGGCTTTATGTGGAATCCATACTTGGGGAAGCGGACAAGCGTGAGGACAAGGTGAAGAAGGCGGGCATAATAATAGACGATTACAGGCTGAGGAACGCCCTCTCTTCGGTTCCGCACAAGGAAATCGAGTTCTAGTCTTTTTTCTTTCTCTTTAACGCAGCTTTCAACAGCCCCACGAATAATGGCGCCGGGGCCTCCAATCTGCTCTTCAGTTCCGGATGCGCCTGCGTCCCGATTCCGAACCCCTCCTTCCACTCGCACATCTCCATTATGTTGTTCTTGGGGGAAACCCCGGAAATTATGAGCCCGCCCTCCTCCAATTTGGAAACGTAATTTGGATTAACTTCATACCTATGCCTGTGCCGCTCGCTGATGTTCTTCTCCCCATACAATTCGAACGACTTCGTCCCCTCCTTCAAAATGCACGGATAGGCCCCGAGGCGCATGGTCGCACCCTTTTCCATTATGCTCACCTGCTCCGGCAGGATATCAATCACCGGATGGGGCGTCTCCTTCTCTATTTCCGAGGAGTTCGCGCCCTTCAGCCCGCACACGTTCCTCGCATACTCCACGACCATCATCTGCATCCCCAGGCACAATCCAAGGAACGGGACGCCGTTCTCCCTGCAATACTGGATTGCCTTTATCTTTCCCTCTATTCCCCTCTTGCCGAACCCACCGGGCACGATTATCGCATCATACTTCTCCAGTTCCTTCGCCATCTTCCCCTCAAACTCCTCGGAATCCACGAACTCGAAGTCCGCCTTCGCGTTCACCACCGCGCCCGCGTGCACGAGCGCCTCCTTTATGCTCACATAGGCGTCGCTCACGGAAGTGTATTTGCCCACAATCCCGACCTTTAATTCATGCGTCGGCTTGATTATCCTTCCCACGAGCTTGTCCCACTCGCTCTGCTCCACGGCCTCCTTCCTCAATTCCAATCTATTAGCAAGCACATCATACAGGTTCTGCTTTTCCAGCATCTCAGGCAATTGGTAAACCGTCGGCACCATCGGGTCATAAACCACGTTCTCAAAAGGAACGTTGCAGTAGAGGCTTATCTTTTCCTTCGCCTCCTTCGTAAGGGGCTCGTCACCCCGGCATATGATTATCTCGGGCTTTATCCCCATGCTCTGTATCAATCTGTTCGCGTGCTGAGTCGGCTTTGTTTTCGGCTCGCCCTTCCCCAGGCTGGGGACAAAAGTCAATTGCAAAAAGAGAAGGTCCTTCCCGACCTCATACGCGAGCTGCCTCATGGCCTCTATGAAATAGCCATTCTCCAGGTCCCCGACCGTCCCGCCCACCTCGATAAGCACGATGTCCGCCTTCTCCTCCTCCCCGACGCACTTGACGCATTCCTTTATCTCGTCCGTGAGATGAGGCACAAACTGCACGTCCCTCCCCAGAAAATCCCCGCGCCTCTCCTTCTCAATTATCCTCTTGAACATCTTCCCACCGGTGATGCTGGACCTTCCGGTCAGGGATTGGTTCAGGAATCTCTCATAGGTCCCGAAGTCCATGTCCACCTCGGAACCGTCATCCAGCACGAACACTTCCCCGTGCCTGAACGGGTTCATCGTCCCGCAGTCCACGTTCAGATATCCATCAAATTTTATGGGTAGGACTTTGTACCCTCGTTTTTTCAGGAGCCTTGCGATAGAAGAAGAGAGAATGCCTTTCCCGAGGCCGGACATTATCGAACCCATGACAACAATATATTTGATTCTCTGTGCCATAGGTAGTATTATTAGAATTCACCGTTTTTAATTATTTTCGGTTTTGCAAATGCTTCCGTCGCTGGAGGAAATAAGGAAGAAGCGCGTTTCGCTCGGCCTCACCCAGGGCGGGCTCGCGAAGCTCTCCGGAGTCTCCCAGTCCCTCGTCGCAAAAATAGAGAGCGGGAAGGCGGAGCCCTCGTACTCCAATGCGAAGAAAATATTCGAGGCATTGGATTCCCTGCACGCAAAGGAAGAGAAGAAAGCCGAGGAGATAATGCTCTCGCCGGTTTTCTCCGCGAAGATTTCCGAGCCGATCGGGAAAACACTTTCCCTCATGCGCGAGAAAGGGGTTTCGCAACTTCCCGTCTTGGAAGACGGCGTAGTAGTCGGCACCATCTCCGAGAATGCGGTCCTCTCCCTCATAGAAAAGGGATA
>CAIXOA010000023.1 GCA_903920925.1 uncultured Microcaldota archaeon
CAGAAGCCCGCCGCAGAGAAGCTGTGAGGGGCTTCTTCCCTTATTTTTAATGGGGCTTAAGAAGCCCTTTTTATATTTCTCCATGCCAGGTATAGCCATGCTTAAGGTTGATTTCCTCGGGACCGGAGGAGCGGTCCCTTCCGTGAAAAGGGCCATGCCGGCGATTGCATTACACTGGGACAAATTGTTCCTGTGGGACTGCGGCGAGGGTACGCAGCGCGAGATGATGCGCAGGGGAGTTGGATACGGGAGCGTGGAGGCAATTTTTATAACTCATCTCCACCTTGACCATTTTTTGGGAGTGTTCGGGCTGATTGAAACCATAAGGATGAACACGCAACGCGAGCACCTGCAGGTGTTTGCGTCCCGCGGGCTTGGGAAGATTATCGAGGCGATGAGCCCTTCCTTCATGCGCAGGCCGGACTTCATAAAATTCGAGGAGATGCGGGAGGGGGAATTGTATCGCGGAAAGGATTATTCCATTTCTGCGTTCCGGGTGGAGCACGGGGGGAACGCGTTCGGGCTTGTTTTCCAGGAGGACAATAAACGCAAATTCAACGAGGCCGAGGCGAAGGGGAAGGGGCTGAAGGGCACGATGTTCCGCGAGATACAGAAAAAGGGATTTGTTGAAGTGGGCGGAAAGAAAATCAAATTGGATGACGTGAGCTGGGAGAGGAAGGGCATAAAGGTTGTTTATTCCGGGGACACGCAGCCCACGGAGAGCGTGGTGAAGGCGGCGGAGGGCGCGGACCTTCTCATTCATGATGCGACTTTTGGGGAGGGGATGGGGGACGAGGCGGAAGGGAGGCTGCACACAACTGCGGCCGGCGCCGCCCGGATTGCGAAGAGGGCGGGCGTGAAGAAACTCGTTTTGACCCATATCAGCTGCAGGTATGCGAACGCGGAAAAGGAACTTCTCTCCGAGGCGAAGGCGATTTTCAAGAACACGGAATTGGCGAAGGACGGGATGGAAATAGATGTGAAGCCGGAGAAGGAAAAGGATTAAATTGCAGGATGGGGAGGGATAACCATGGCTGATGACACCGGCGCGATGATGAATTACGCGGGGCAGGGGATGATGGTCGCAGGCGCGGGCTTGGTAGGCTACTCTGTGGTGAGCAGCGCAATTCCTATGAATACAATTGGCATCCCGGCTTCTGCAGCCATGATCGGCGGGTTGGCGACAGCAGGAGTGGGCGCCGCCCTTTCAGTTGTCAGTAAGATTTTCTGAGGAGAACTCTCCCCCAGAAAAGAATAAATACTCCCGAAGGGCAATAATTAGTGCAAGAATATGGAAACCATAGCCTCATTGTTCAAGAAAAGGTTCCCGGAGCCCACGGCAATCCAGAGCAAGGCGATGCCCGTGCTCCTGCAGGGGAAGAACGCATTGCTAGTGGCGCCCACGGGCTCCGGAAAAACCGAGGCGGCGCTGCTTCCTGTGCTGGAAATGATTCATGGGAAGCCGGGCATCTCTTGTTTGTATATCACTCCGCTCCGTGCCCTGAACCGGGACATGAAAAAGAGGATGGACTGGTGGTGCGACCAGGCAGGCATAACGCACGCGGTGCGCCACGGGGACACGAGCGTTAGCGAGAGGGGGAAGCAGAGGGCTTCGCCGCCGCAATTGCTGATTGTTACGCCGGAAACACTGCAGGCGCTCCTTGTGGGGCGCGTGATGAGGAAGCACCTCGCGAACGTGAGGCACGTGATCGTTGACGAAGTGCACGAACTCATGAACAACAAGCGCGGGACGCAACTCTCCATGGGGCTGGAGAGGCTTGCTGAGATTGCTAATTTTCAAAGGATTGGGCTGAGCGCGACGGTTTCGAGGCCGCGGGAGGCTGGAAAACTCATCTGCGGGGAGAGGGATTTCTCCGTGATTGAGGCGGGAAAGGGAAGGGAGCTGGATTTGGAGATAATCAAGGCTTATGGCGGAGAGAAGAAAATATTTGAAAAAGTGAAGGAAATCATCGAGAAGGGGGAGGTGAAGAGAAGGATTGTTTTTGTGAACACGCGGAGCACCGCGGAGGCGCTTGCGACTTACCTGGATATGGAGAAGGTGCCAATAGATATACATCACGGCTCGCTTTCCGCGGAGGTGCGGCTGAAGACAGAAGAAGGATTGAAGGGCGGGGAGACGAAGACCGTGGTGGCGACCTCCTCTCTTGAATTGGGAATTGATATCGGGGGAATGGAGGAGATAATACAGTTCAATTCGCCCAGGGAAGTCTCGCGGCTCGTGCAGAGAGTGGGGAGGAGCGGGCATACCATGCATCTCCGGCCTTCGGGAAAAATAGTCGTGAGCGATTACGACGAGTGGATGGAGGCGCGGGCGATAAAGAACAAGTTTGAGGCGGGCTTTTTGGAGGAGAGGGAAGTGGTGCGGGGCGCGATGGACGTCGCCGCGCACCAGTTCGTCGGCCTGCTTCTGGATAATGGAAGGATGAATGTGGATGACGCGTATAAAATTTTGGCGCGGGCGTACTCCTTTGGGCTGAAGCCGGAGGAATTCCAGCGCGCTGTGAAACAATTGGGGCGTGAGCGCCTTATTTTCCTGAATCCGGACAACACCGCCGCGATAAGGCAGGCGGGGAGGGAGTATTACTTCTATAATTTGACGACTATTCCCAAGGAGAAAAAATATTTGCTCAGGGATTCGAGCACGAACAAGATTGTCGCTTCCCTGGACGAGAGGTTCGTGGCTACGCTCACCCCCGGGGAATTTTTCTCCTCAAGGGGGAAGGTATGGAGGATGATTGAACTTTCCTCGGAATTGCTTGCGGAGCCTGCCTCCTCCGCGGACTTCATCGTTCCGGACTGGGTGGGCGAGGACATCCCCGTGCACAGGGAGGTGGCGCAGGAGGTGGGGAAGCTGCGCAGGGAGGACGGAGAGATGCATGGGGAAAAGATAATCCCGGATGAGAAGAAAATATTGGTTGAGATTGCGAAGGAATCCGTTATCCTTCATTCCTGCTTCGGGACGAGGGTGAACTATACTCTGGGGAGAATATTGCAGCTCAGGCTTGCGAAAAAACTCGGGGCTGAGGTGGCTGTGGCCACGGACCCGTACCGCGTTATGCTGAAATTGCCCTTCCCCGCGAAAAAGGAATGGATTGATGCGGCGCTCGTCCCCGACGATTTGGAGTTTGATGCCGAATAATCCCTTTGGAACTCATCCGCACTCCGCATAGTGTTCCTGCATACTGGAAGAATGTTCGGGATGTTCGGCGAAGATGCGATGGTCGGGACGAAGCTCATAAGGCTGATGGTGGACACGCCGGTGTATGATGAGACCGTGAATTCCATATTCAGGAGATATTTCGATTTGGATGGGACGAAAAAAGTGCTCATGGGGCTGATGAAAAAGGAATTGGAACTGGTTTTTGAGGAACGTGAGAAGCTTTCCTTCTTCGCGATTGAAGGGATAAAAAGAAAGGAGGAGGGGGTGCCTTCCATCCAGCCGCGCGAGGCGATGCTCAAATCCATACGGGAGGAATTGGGGAAGAAGAAAATCAACCTGCATTGCCTTTCCTGCGGTGCGGAGAGGATAACTACGGTTGCGAACTCCCCGGAGAATTACAAGTGCCATAAGTGCGGGCGCACCTCCCTTACGCTCTGGCCTGGGGAGCCGCAGGAGCTTGCGGACAAGGCGGCGATTCTGCGCGCGTACGGAAAAAAAGGATTGCTCGCGCTTTCCGTTTACGGGGTTGGGCCGAAGACCGCGAACAGAATCCTGAGCAAATTGCACAAGGACGAGGACATCCTTCTTTTGGAATTATTGGAAGCTCAGAAGAACTTTATCAAAAATAAGAAATACTGGAGAGCGTGACTGCGGTTTTAAAAGCCTTATTGTGTTAATTATATAATAAAGGTGTATTAATGAAGGAAGTAAGGCCGTGGTGGAGATATAAAGCCTCTGATGCGGCCCATGCACGCTACGAAAGATTCAGGGCGAGGGACTCCTGGAAGCCGCTTCCGGAAAGGCTGCCTGAAACGCTGAAGCGGGCAGTAATGCTGATGGACGCAAAGAAATACGGGGAGGCCGAAAACACGGTTGCGGACTTCCTTGAGCGGAGCCCAAAACACGGCGTTGCCCTTGCCATGCTCATCAGGATACACGGAAAGAAAGGGGAAATCGGGCTGTCCGAGCATCTATTCAACGAAGCCATCCACGCAGGGATTGAATGCAAAGAGTTGTACGGGGCGATGGTGGGCGCCTATGCGAGTTGCAATGATTTTGACGGGGCGAAGCGGATAATTGCCGATGCGGAGGCAGTAGGCATGGGCGACGTGAACAATTACCTGCAATTCATGACGGGGCTCTATTCCGAACGGAGGTATGCAGAGATAGAGACGTTCTACAGGACAGCGATCCCCCCAAAATACAAGGCAAAGCCCTCCATAAGCATCAAGTATGCGGACGCCCTGAGGAAAATGGGGCGATACGGCGAGGCCATAGGAATTGCGACATTTGCCAGGGATATGCGCGGAACACTGAGTGACAAGACAATGGCCGACATAATTATCGCATATTCCGAGTTGGGGCGCGGAAACCCGGGAAAAGCATATGAACTGCTCTATAAGGTTTATGAAAAGATATCCGGAAGGGAGGACTGTGGCGTCGCGTTCAGGTTTTTCCCGAGGCTGCTCTGCGGAATGGTCTTCGCATGCAGTGCCGGCGGAATCCAGCAGCCGGATTCAACGATAGCGCAGTGGCGGAGGCTGCTGGAGGCCATAAGGGATGAAGGCAGGGGAAAAAGCGAGGATGTAAGGAATGCGCTTACCTGCCTGCCCAGGATACCGGCTCCCCCAGCCCAGCAGGCATTATAATTACTTCGGTGGAACTCCTTCCATGGATGAATTCGTGGAGGCTCCGCTGTCCGAGTTCGAGCAGGCGGGCAAGATTGCCGCAAAGGTGCGGGAGGAGAGCAAGTCGCTGGTGATGGCGGATGCGAGCCTTCTTGATGTTGCGGAGACGATAGAGGGGATGATAGTGGAGGAGGGGGCGTTCCCTGCTTTTCCAACTA
>CAIXOA010000024.1 GCA_903920925.1 uncultured Microcaldota archaeon
AAAGACGCAGGCATCTATTCAAATGCGGTAAAAAATTGGGCTGCAAATTCACCACGGATCAAAGAGGGCATTGTTTACCATATCTGCAAAGCGTATTTGGGGGGAAAGGAACTGATTGAGGAAGAAACTAGCTTAATTAATTTACTTTTGAACCAAAAAGATTCACACGAAGAAATTATTCGTCTTCTTGGTCGTGCGAGCAATAAATTTAGTTCTGAACAGATCCCTCGCATAAAAGCACTTTGGAGAGTTCTGTTTCAAGCCAACAGAGATAATGGGCACATATTGGGAGAGCTTACTAATTGGGTTAGAACTTTTGAAGAATTGGATGACGATCTATGTTATTGGATGAAAGAAGGAGCGTCAAACCTCGCGCCATGGGAAACTAGCATACTTCTTGAGAATCTAGTCAAATTCTCCAAAAAAGATCCAAAGCGAGTTGGAGAAATATTCTTGGCATTGATTAAGGATGCACGAGTACTGCCCTATTCGAATGAAAATGAAATTATATCCATTGTAGAGACCTTATACGAAAATGGAGAAAATGAAATAGCCAACCAGATCTGTAATAAATTCGGGAAAGAGGGCAATACTCTTTTGAGAGAAATGTATGATAAGTTTAATCCACGTAATTAAACGGCGCTTGACACCTCCGGTTTCTCCTATAATTTTGACTCCTGCATCTTCCTCACCTTCTCCAGAAGTTCATCGTTATTCGCCCTCTCTATGCTCTCATAAAGCTCATTCTTCGCGGTGTGCACGTAAATCATCGTGGTCTGCAGGTCGGTATGCCGCGCAAACTTGGAGGCAAGGACCACATTTCCCCCATTCTTCTTGCAGAAATTGGTAATTGCGTGATGCCGCAGGCTGTGGGTGCTCAGCCTATACAGGGTTTTGGGGCTACTCCCAACGCTGTACCCATAGATCTGATTCAGCTTGGCTTTCTTCGCGTATTGCATGAAGAGTTTCCTAGCGGTTTCTGAAGTGATGTGCGGCTCCGTTGTTTCGGTCCTCCTTCCATGACTAAAGGAGAAGAAAAGGAATCCCTGCGCCTTGGCCATGTCTTCTTCATAAGAGCCGATGTAGTGAAGGATGGCGTCAAAAAGTTTCTCTGGAATCAAGAGGTAATCGGTCTTCTTGCTCTTTTCCGTAAAGATGCGCAGTTCGCGGTTTCTGAGGTTTAAGTCCTTCACATTTACCATTATGGCTTCCCCTATGCGAAGCCCAAGAATGGCTTGGAAGGAGAAGAGGAGGTGCGCCTTGGGCTCATCTATAACGCTGAAAAAGGCCTCTAATTCATCTTCCGTAAAGCCCTTGTTCATTGAGCCATACTTGGGCGTCTTCCTGCGCAAAAAGCGGCTCTTGCGCGCCTCGGAGAGTATCCCAATCGCCTTTACCAGATTCCATTTGGTTAGGTGCTGCCCAAGGAAAAGAACCTGCTCCTTAATCTGAGGCCAATTCCTGGTCAATTCCCTTGAAATCTGCCTTGCCGGAAGTGAGTGTGCTTCACCACATGCCGGAAACTGAAAACCCGGAACGGGACACCCCACGTCTTCACTTCGTGGAATAAGAGTAATACAAGCGTCTGGTCCGGAGTTCAAATCGCCGGGGGCCCACTAGAAGAAACGCGGGGAGGGCGCTCCCCCCATTTCTTTCTATTTTTCTGACCCCCTCCCACTTCTCCTTGAAACCCTTCGCCCGTACTCCTTACGCTTTTTATTTCTGTTCATCTCAATTCCGCCCATGAGGCAATGCATCCTTCCGGCATTTCTTGCCATTCTCTTCCTCGCCCTGATTTTCCTTTCCTATTCCATCTTCATAGAGCCCCGTTCAATTTCGGTAACGCGCCTAAACATCGATGGGGCGCCCGCAAAGGTCGTTTTCCTCGCGGATTTGCACATCCGGGACTCAAATGCGGATTACATACGGAGCGTTGTGGAAAAGGTGAACTCCCTGGATCCGGACATCGTCCTCATAAGCGGGGATTTCATCCTTGATGATGCGAAGGACCTTGAGCACATAAGCCTTCTTTCCCAGCTCAAGGGAAGGAAATATGCAGTATTGGGAAACCACGACTATTTCTCCTCAATAAACCTCGCCGGCTCGCGGATGAAGGTGGGCGAAAAGGCGGAGGCAAACTTCACCGTGCAGGGATACAACGTCTCAATGATGGACGACGGATTGTACAGCCCCCAGATGGCGGACGAGGTGAAGCAGAGGCTGGAGGAAGCGGGCTTCCGAGTCCTCAGGAATGAGTATGAAATTTTGGATTCGGATGGGAGAAAAACACTGCTCGTTGGATTGGACGACTGCTGGGCAGGGAAAACACATCTCCCTTCAAACCTTCCGGAGGCGGATTACTCCATCTACCTTCTGCATGAGCCGGAATGCATCGCGGACTGGGACTACAACCTCCTTCTTGCCGGGCATACGCACGGCGGGCAGATAGTTCTACCCATAATCGGCGCGCCCCAGAGCCTCTTCGGAATGTATTCCTTCAGCGGGATGCTGGTGGACGAGCCGGACAAGAAGGCATACGTTACGAGGGGGGTGGGCTCCTACCCCATGTTCTTCGGGATTGCTGATATGAGGTTCAACTGCCCTCCGGAAATCGTTTTGATAAACGGTTGAGGGTTCCAAAACCCTCTAATTCTTTTCCTACTGAAAGAATTGCGTGCTCTCTTACTGGATCTGGCTTGCGGCGTTCATCTTCGCCCCTCTCATCGCCCTTGCAATCTGGAAAAGGGAAAAACTTGCGAGATACTGGAAAACGCCGCTTCTGTGCGGCCTCGGCGCCATCGCCTTTGCGTATTCGTGGGACGCATTCGCGATAAGGAACGGCCTGTGGGGCTTTCCGCAGCAGGAAATCTTGGGCGTCTGGCTTCTGAGCCTGCCTTTGGAGGAGTGGGTTTTCATATTTTCGGTTTCCGCCCTAGTCTCCATTGCCGTGCTCGCGTTCTCGGGTGTTGGCGATGATTGAATTCCTCCTTTACATGGCAGTCCCGAATGCCTGCGCCGCCTTTTTCATATGGATGCTGTGGATAAGGCCGTCCCGGCTCCAGCAGAGTGCGTTCAGGCTGCTGCCCCTCATCCTTGCGATTACGGCAGTCGCCTACCTTGCCGGCGAAACGGGCGTGTGCGTGCTAAAACCGTGGTTTTTCGACTGCTCGAAGACAGTAGGCCTCTGCGTCTGCGGGCTTCCTATAGAGGACGTGCTCGTGTCCTTCTGCATAGTGCTGAACGTCGCGCTCGCCACCCTTGCATTCTCGCAAATGGAGAAAAAAAGCAATAATTTCGGGGAGTTCCTCAGCTACCTGCTTCTGCTCAAAAAGCCATGAAGCCGCAACATGATGCAAATGGTCTAATTCCTTTCCCGCCAAATCTAATGCGTGAAGATTGCAATAATCGCGGACACGCACGTGGGCTACCCAAGATTCTATGAGGACAGCTTCACCCAGGCGGAGGCCGCTTTCCGGGATGCGGACGGAAAGGCGGATGTAATCCTCTTCCTTGGGGATTTGTACGACACAAGGGTCCCTTCTCTCCAGATTCTCGGCCGCACCATCTCCTTCTTCCGCTCTCTGAAAACCCCCATCTTTGCAATCCACGGGAACCACGAGCGCAGGAGCAAGGGAGCGCTGAATCCGGTGGGATTGCTGGAGCGCGCAGGGCTCATTTCCCACCTGAACTTTTCCTCAAAAATATTCGAAAAGAATGGAGAAAAAATATTCCTCGCGGGGATGGGGAATGTTCCGGATGACCTCGCGCCCGCAGCCCTGCGCAAACTTATGGAAACCATCCAAATCCCGGAAAATTGCTTCTCCATCCTGATGATCCACCAGTCCGTCTCCGAATTCGTTTTCGGAGAAAATCTCCTCAGCGTCTCCGATTTGGAGAAATTCGGCTTCAATTTAATCCTGAACGGCCACATCCACGTAAGGAAGGAGGCGCTGGACGGAAGGTTCCTGATCCCCGGCTCCACGGTAATCACCCAGCTCACAAAGGAGGAAACAAATCCCCGCGGCTATTATCTCTACGATACCAAAGAAAAGAAGCACCAGTTCATCCAGATCCCATGCAGAAAATTCCTTTTCGAAGAATTGGAGTTCAAGGAAGCCAAACTCGCCGAGGTGCAGGAAAAGGTTGGCGGGCTGTTCGCAGAATCGAGGAAGGAAAACCCGGATGCGATAATAAAAATCCGCCTCAAGGGGACTCTGGAAAAAGGGCTTCGCACCTCGGACATCATTCTCGCAGAAGACGGCTCCCTCTTCATAGACAACAAATTGAACGAGCACATGATCAGGAACGACCTGAAGGCAATAAGGGAAATGCGGGAGAAGAAACTGTCCGTGCGGGAGATGAGCGAGGCGAGGATACGGGATAAGCTGAAAGGAAAAATCACCCTCTTCGAGCCCTCCGAGCTTTTCGAGGCGCTTTCTAATTCCCCGGAGGAAGCATTGAAGTACCTCCAGGAGAGGATGAGAGCCGGATAAAAAGCTATTTAAATTCCGGAACAGACTGTTTGCCCGATGCAAAGGAAGCCCGAAGTCTCAATAGTGGTCCCAACCTACAACGAGGAGAAGTACATACGCAGGGCGCTGGAGGGGCTTTTCTCCCAGAAAACGGATTTTGATTATGAAGTAATAGTCTCGGACGGCCATTCCACCGATTCGACCGTAAAAATCGCAAATGAGATGGGTGCAAGGGTGGTCTATGAGCCAAAGCGCACAATTGCCGCGGGAAGGCACAAGGGCTTCATGGAGGCGCACGGAAGCATAATCGTAAGTTCCTCGGCGGACGTCCATGTGAAAAGCGGCTGGCTGGCGAAGCTGGTGGAGCCGATACGAAAAGGGAATTTTGTCGCCTCCGGGGGGCCGGTAATCCCGAAGGACGGAAACCTTTTGGAGCACGCGTTCGCAAAAGGGCTCCTCACCCCCGCCGCGAGGGGCCTTTCCAGGATAGGGATCCCATATGTAGTCGGGGACAACATGGCGATAAGGGCGGACGTATTCAAAAAAGTGGGCGGCTTCGACACGGACATGGTCACTGCCGAGGACACGTACCTCATAAAGAAGGCAAGGAAATACGGAAAATTCAAATTCGTGAAGGACGCCCCGGTGTACATCTCCATGCGGAGGGTGCGCGAGTGGGGATACCCCAAATACCTCCTCTACCACGGGAGCAATTTCTTCAAATACCATTTCACCGGAAAAAGCCACTCCGGATACGAGCCCATCCGGTGATGACGGTTCAAAGCGAGTGCCGAAGGCCACTGTGGCCATTCGGCACCTACGCCGCGCAGGCCTGCGCGGTCGCTTCAAACCGTCAGAATTCGGCAAAAGACGGAGTTTTGTTAGATAAGTTTATATTCTTTCTAATCAAACTTTTCCCAATTGCGGCTAGGTGTCGATATGGAATTCACTTGGATGATTGGGGCAGAGGCAGGGGCGGGCTCGATGGTCACCGGAAGGACGCTCGCGAAGGTATTCGCGAGGGGCGGCTACCACGTGGTCGGCTATCCGGAATACCCGTCCCTCATAAGGGGAGGGCACAACACTTACCAGATAAGGATGAGCGATAATAAAATCCACTCCCCCGTTAAGAAGAACGACGTGGTAGTTGCGCTGAACAGGAACGGCATAATATTCAACAGGGATTCCATAAACAAGGGCGGAGTGCTCATCTACGATTCGGAGCTTGATGTCGCGGATGTGAAGATGCCGGAAGGCGTTTCCGTTTTTCCCGTTCCGCTAAAGCAGATAGTGGAACAGAACGGCCTGGATCCGAGGATGGCAAACACAATCACGGTGGGCATTTCCCTCGGGCTGATTGATTATCCCATGGACGATTTCTTCCATCTCCTGGACAAGGAGTTCTCAAGGAAATCCAAGGAGATAGTGGATTTGAACATAAAGGCGGCGAAGGCGGGATATGAGTATGTGAAGAAGAATTTCAAGGGGCATTTCGCAATAAAGTTCAAGCCCATAAAAAAAGACAATAAGCAGATAGTGATCGGGGGCAACGAGGCGTTCGCGCTGGGCGCGGTCGCAGGAGGGGTGAAACTGTTCGCAGC
This sequence comes from uncultured Microcaldota archaeon, assembly GCA_903920925.1. GTDB lineage: Archaea > Micrarchaeota > Micrarchaeia > Anstonellales > Bilamarchaeaceae > CAIXOA01. Next base: position 6,074 of record CAIXOA010000024.1, read on the forward strand.
CTACCCGATGACCCCCGCTTCCTCAGTGCTCCATTATCTCGCGGAAAAGGAGCGCGACTTCAACATAGTGGTGAAGCAGACCGAGGATGAGATAGCGGCGGTGGAATACGCAATCGGAGCGGCATACGCTGGAGTGAGGGCAGGCACCTCCACTTCCGGAGGGGGCTTCTCCCTTATGGTGGAATCCCTCGGGCTCTCCGCGCTTTCCGAGACTCCGGTCGTGGTTTTCCTTGCGCAGAGGCCCGGCCCCTCCACCTGCCTGCCCACCTGGACTGAGCAGGGGGATTTGAGGTTTGCGCTGCACGCTTCCCAGGGCGAATTCCTCCGGGCGATACTTGCGCCCGGCACTGTCGAAGAGGAATTCTACCTGGGCGCAGAGGCGTTCAATATTGCGGACAAGTACCAAATCCCGGTAATAGTGATGTCCGACAAGTTCCTTTCCGAATCCCATTTTTCCACGCAAAGGTTCGAGCCCGGCAAGGTGAAGATAGAAAGGGGTGAAATAGCCGCGAAGCTCAAAACGCTGAAGCCCATGGAAAGGTTCGAGAGGTACAAGCTCACAAGGAGCGGAATATCACCGAGGGTGTTCCCCGGCACCCCCAACGGGATGCACGTCGCCACCTCCTACGAGCACAGGGAGGATTCCTTCTCTTCCGAGAATTTCGAGATGAGGGCGGACATGGTGGACAAGCGCGCGAGGAAGCAGAAGCTTCTGGAGAAGGAGATTCCTCTTCCCAAGGTATACGGGAAGAAGGACGCGCCAATTTCGATAATATGCTGGGGCTCCCAGATGCTCCCCGCGGTGGATGCGCTCCCCATGCTCGAGGCGAAGGGAATCCACGCAAATGTGATTCATTTCTCGTATCTATACCCGCTTCCAAAGAAGATACGCGCAGTGCTCAAATCCGCAAAGAACACGCTAATTATAGAGAACAACTCCACCGCGCAGTTCACGGGGATGCTCAAGGAGTACCTATCCTTCAAGCCCAACGTGGTTGCGCTCAAATATGACGGGAAACAGTTCTTCCCGGAGGAGGTCGCAAAAGTGGTGGAGGAAGCGAAGGCAAACAAATTCAGGAAGAAGGTAGTCCGCGTGGTGGACGAGGGGGAATATGAATATTATAATCCCGCCGCGTACTCCGAGGTGAGATGAATGGCAACAATGAACGATTTCACGGTGAAGGAAAAGCCCCAGTGGTGCCCCGGCTGCGGGGACTATGCAATCAATCTCGCATTGAAGAACGCGCTCGCCCAGGCGGGGGTGGAGCCGCACAACGCCGTAATAGTTTCCGGGATAGGATGCTCGGGTAAGATGCCCCATTATGTGCGCGCCTACGGGTTCGAGGGCCTGCACGGAAGGGTGATCCCTCCGGCCTCGGGCATAAGGCTCGCAAACCAGGAGCTCACCGTAATCGGCGTGGGCGGCGACGGGGACGGCTACGGGATAGGCATGGGCCACTTCATCCACGTGATGAGGAGAAACTATGATATGGCCTACATCGTGCACGACAACCAGGTTTATGGGCTGACCACCGGCCAGGCCGCGCCAACGACCCAGAAAGGGATGAAGACAAAGAGCACTCCCTATGGGAACCTGGAAGAGCCGGTGCACCCGATTCCGCTCGCGCTAACGATGGGCGCAACCTATGTCGCGAGGGGTTTTGCCGGGGATATAGCACATCTCACCTCCCTCATTGCCGGGGGCATAAAGCACAAGGGCTTCGCCCTCATAGACATCCTCCAGCCCTGCGTCACCTTCAACAAATTGAATACCTATGAGTATTGGAAGCAGAGATGCTACAAGCTTGAGGAGCAGGGGCACGACCCCTCCAGCCACGAGAAGGCTTTGGAGAAGGCGAACGAGGACTGGAAGACAAATTATGACAAGATTCCAATCGGCCTCTTCTTCAGGGAGGAAAAGCCCACGTACGAATCGGAGCTTCCGCAATTGAAAGTCCCGCTCGTGAAACATGAGCTTAAGCCGGTGGGATTGGAAGAGGCGATGGACGAGTTCATATAATTTAAGCTTTTCCCACCCATATAATATTGTGAAACTGAACCAGGCATCCTTCGGCAGGCACAAAGTGAAAGTGGCTGTTTCTCCATTGGCCGCAGGCGGCACGGTGGCGCTCGCATCCTACCTCATGAGGATGAAGGCCCTTGGCGAGGAAGCGGTCCGCAGCAAAAGCCTTTCCGCAAAGCTGAAAACGCTCGAGAGGGCGGAAAAGCAGTCAACTGGCCAGGCAAGCCTCGCATCCACCAATGTGGATTCCTTCCTTGTGAACGCAAGAAAGGACGTGATAAGCGACACGCGGGACCGGGCCGAGGCGAGCGACGCCTTGACAGCGGAGATGGAGGCTGACATTGCCGGCTATTCCTATGTCCGGGACGGCGGAGTCGCTGCGGCGGCTTTTGCGGCCGGCATGCTCGCGGTTTTTGTTGTGATGAGGTCTCTTGGGAAAACTGAGAAAAAAATGCAGGCGCAGGCGAAACCGGAAGGGCCCGCTGTGGAAAGGAAGGGCGTACAGGAGACGCCTGCCCCCGCCCATGCACAAGCAGAGCCGCCGAAGCACCCGACGTACTTTGACGAGTATTATTTCGATTTGCGCAGGGCCCTCAGGGGCCAGCTTGACAAGCATGCCGGGGCGGTTGCGGAAGCGGCCCTTGTGGTCCTTCCGCTGGCGGACATCCACAGGATACTTGAAAACCCGGCGGAGCTGGGGCCGTGCATCGGCTCCAGGAGGCATTATTACGAAGAGGTTGTCCGAAGGCTTCTAGATGCCGGCTTTGAAAAGCCGGAAGAGATATTCCGGAGGATGGATTTCCCGCCAAAGAAGCCGGCGCATTAATTTATGGAGGCGATCTCCCCGCCCAGCTTTTTCATATATACGCCAGTTTCTCCAGCCCCGTCAGTTCCACGAAATAATCCGCTCCTTGGATAAGGGGCGGTTCATGCCTTCTCAATTGTCCATCCAACCAGGCCGTAGTCGGAGAACTCGAGCGAAAAGGTGTAGTCCTGGCCGTTGATTCTCACATCGTCCCCGTCCTCGATCTTCTCGGAACTCCCGTCTATTTCTATAGTCACGGATTGGTTGTTTTCCACCGAAGAGACCCGATAGGAAGCCCCGAGCATCTTAATCGTTGAGGAAACCAGCTTCGGATAGAAGGCGGAGGTTTCCGTATCGATATCATACTCGTTCTCCTTAGTGCATCCGGAGCCGTTGTAGGTTGTTACGGTCCCGTCCTGGGCGTAAATCTGCAGGTAGGCGAGGTTCCCCCTGATTTTCGCGTATTCGTCATCGACGCTTATGTCGGTAACCTCAAGCGAAACGTGATCGCCGCAGAGGTTGCTGGTATCCGCACCGTTATCAAGGTCGCAGGTGTCGACCTCCCCGTCCTTGTCATGGATGGTGAAGGTTGCCGTTTCATCGCCCACATCTCCGTCCACGCTATCAAGCCCCACATAATACTTGTCGCTTATCTGGACTTTCTCCCCCACATAGAGGGTAAGCGAGCTGGCGGTCTTGAACGGGTACCAGTACTGGTCGTCTATGCCGAGGTTCTTGTTGGTGTCAAAGCAGCTGACCCTTGCGCACGCCCCTGCGTTGCAGTAGTAGCCGCTTCCGCAGTCCATCGTTGCCTGGCTTATGCCGCTTGCGCTGCAGTAGTACTCAAGAACCGAGGTGTTGCTGTAGCAGCTGTCCGACCGGGTCGTTGCCCCGAGGGTGGTGTTCCCCGCCCTCATCTTGTCCTGGCCTCCGTCCGAATCCGTGCATGACGCCGCCATGCAGGCACCGTCCCTGCATGTTTCGTCCGTCCCGCATGCGATGCTGGTGTTCCTTATGTTCCCGGAGGAATCGCAATAGTATTCATTTACCCTCCTTCCATCGGCGCTGCACGTATCGGTTTTCCTGTTGTCCCCGATGGAAGTGTTGCCGGCTATCCCGGGCTCCTGGCCCCCGTCCGAATCCGTGCATGTGTACGCGACGCATGCCCCGTCGCTGCAGTGCGTTCCTGTTCCGCAGCTGATTGATTTCGAGAGTATGCTTCCGCCAGAGCAGTAGTATTCTGTGACCGAAGTCTCGCTGGCGCAGGAGTCGGTCTGGGACGTTGCCCCGGAGGTTGCGGTCCCCTTCGTTTCCGCAACTTCTCCGCCGTCGCTGTCGGAGCAAGGGACCGGAGTGCATGCGCCGTTCGTGCACACATATCCGCTTCCGCAGGGGATGTCGGAAACCCCGAGAATCCCTTCCTCGCAGTAATATTCCTTCACAGTGGATGCGTCAACGCAGGAATCCGAGCGCACGATGCTGCCCACGGAAACGCTCCCCATGGAGAAGGTGTCCCTCCCCCCATCGGAATCCGTGCATACTGCGGTCGTGTTAGGGGGCGCATTGGTCCCCCCGGGCTGTGTGCAGCCCGCAAAAAATACCAGCAGAATAAACCCAAAGGCGATTAGCATGCGCCCCGATGGCGCGGATGGTTCTTTCATTTTAGCTACCTCTTGCAGGAACATGGGAGAATAATTTTAAATGCTTTGCCAAAAGATGCCCCTTTAAGCCGGCTCCGCCACGAAATCCGGAACGGCAGCTTTTCTAGTGGATCTGCGCAATCTCCCCGTTTAATTTTTTCATATTCACTACTTTTGCGCACCCGTTCTCAAAGAAGAGCAACTGCCCCTTAGCCCCGATAATTTTCCCTTCGATGCAATTGGAAATCTCAAAAGATGATGGAATATTATACTCCAGTTTCTCAACCTTCGCCCCCTCGACGACGAATTCCCCGAACGCAATGCTCTCCTTCAACAGGGCGAGCGCCTTTTCTATTGGCTCCCCGTTCTCCTTCCCCAACAATTTCAATTTCGTATCGTTCCTTATCGAGTTCCTGAACCCGTATTCCTGCTGCAAAAGCGCCTCCATCTCATAGGTGTCCCTCCCGTTCTCCAGCCTCATCAATTCAACGAAATAATCCGCCCCCTGCTCCCGCACCCTCTCCGCAACGCGCTCCCTTTTCGTGACCCCGCACTTGACCAAATCACCAAAAGATACGAGGTAAATAGAGTAAGGCCTATTCAAAAATTGCTCCGCAACCTCTTCATATCCTGTAAAATCCAGCCTCGTGTGCACCTTCGCAATGTCCTTGAACGCGCAAAGGGGGCACTGCGCCATCCCGCGCTCCCCGTGCGGGCAGGGGTTCCTCCCCTCCATGTCCGCATACCCGATGCACGCCTTCTCCCCGGAGGGGGAGATGCTCCAGAAGCCGGCCATCTCCTCGTTGCGGAGTTCCCCGCCCTCCCAGAAATGCAGCGTGGGGGTTATTCCGGAGAAGAAGGAGATGATGTGTGCCTCGCGCATGCGCACGATTTGCTTATGAGATTTATAAGGATTTGCCGGGCAGCCTGCCGCTCAATGGCTTGCGTAATGGTGGGGCTTCCTGTCCGGGTTAAACCTCTTCGCAAGGTCCGTCTTCCTGTACCTTTGGTATAGCACGTAATATGCGCCCCCTACGATGAACCACAGGAATGCGAAATTCCTGCCGGCTTCGTGCAGCCACGCCACGAGGAAAAGCATGAGCGCGCAGCCCACCACCGCCATTACGGCGGGCAACGGCACTTTCCTGCCTTTCCAGCCGAAGTCCAGCGGCACGCGGAACGGGCGCACCAGGTTAGGCTCGGCCAGGCGCAGTTTTATGAGCGACAGGTTTGAAACCAGGTAGGCGGTCAGCGCCCCGAATGCATATAATTCCCCCAGGAAGAACATGTCTCCCACCGCAGCGAGCACCATTGCTATTGAAGAGAATAAAATCAGGGTGATCCACGGCGTGCGGAAGGTCTTGTGCACCCACTTGAACCTGCGGCTCAAAAGGTCGTGCTGGCTCATCGAGTAGGTCACGCGCGAGACGCCGATTATTCCCGTGTTTGCAGAAACGAAGCAGATGGCGAAGCCGGTTGCCGCGACGATAATCACCAGGATGTTTGCGAACGGCAGCGCCTGGGCGAATGCTATCAACGGGCTGTCCGCACGCGCCGCAAGCGCGCCTGGTGGGATTATGCCAAGAGCCACCACCGAAACGGTGACCGCAAATAGCACCACCATCGTGACCGCCAAAACGTGGGCGCGGGGCAGCGTTTTTTCCGGGTTGCGCGTTTCCTCGGCTCCCTGTGAGATGCTTTCTATCCCGATGAACGCGACCATGGCGAGGGTTATGGAGTAAAGGAAGTCGTGTATTCCCGGGCTTTCTTCAATTGGCTTGAGCCCGGAAAGGAAAGTCTGCAAGTTGAATACGCCCAATCCCACGCCCAGGAGCACTATTATGAGGACAATCGTGCCGACGGTGAGAATGGAGTTCACGAACGACGATTCCCTTATCCCAAACAGGTTGATGAGCAGCAGCACGAGTATAATCAGGGCGCTGACCAGGGCAAACGACTCGCGTATGACCGGGAAGAAGAAAGACAGATAACCTGCAGACGCAACCGCAAACAGCGCAATGTCAAGCGTATAGTCGAGTATCAGCCCCCAGCCGCCTATGAATCCCGCAAAGCTGCCGAAAGCCCGTTCGCCGTAAACGGAAGCGCCTCCCGCTACCGGGATGGAAGATGCCAGTTCCGCGTAACTGAGCCCCGTGAGGACGTAGACGCCGGCCGCGATCAGTATCGCGAGGGGCATTGCGCCGCCGGCGTACGCCGCAATCAGCCCGAGTGCGAGGAATATGTCCGCGCCCACGTCCGCGAATCCCATGGAGAAGCTGCCGAGAAGCCCGAGCTCTTTTTTAAGTGCAACAGAAGTTTTGTTCCTATACAAGCAGACACCCCTCAGGCGTTTTTTTGTTCTTGCATATCTTTGTTGCCCGTCGGCCCCCACGGCTGTAAAGGCTGCCCTGGCGCAGATGCACCCTTCCTCAGCCTCAACATCCAAAATCTGACTATTAATGCGACTATTTGGTTTATCAAGCTATCTATGAGTGGTCTTTTTCGTATTTTCCTGTGAATATAGGCGTCAATCGACGTGCTTTTCGATATTCATTTGGCGACAATCAACGAAGAATTATGCCCGTGGTCGCAATTTGCCTCAATTCATGGTTTACATTTTAAACAGTTCCGCACAATAATCTTCTCAGGTGTCTGCATGAACATGGCAAAACGGGATTTGGTCAAGCCGCTTGGCGTGCACACCGCGCTGGGGCACCTGAATGAGTTCGGAAGATGGAAAGAAATTCCCTACCTGCGGGAGAACGGGGGCATGCTTCCTCCATTCATCATCGCGGTGGGGAGCCGCGTTCGCGTCATTAATGCGGTCCAGGCCCTCGGGCTGAAAGACCCGGTTTTCATAGACGAGGCGGCGAGAAGGCTGTTTGGCACCAGCGCTATGGGCAGGGTCTCGCTTCTCATCGGCATAAAAGAGAAGAAGGGCTTGTATTTCCCGATCGCGGTGGTTGAAACGCAGATGGGATGCCCGGCAACCCAGATAAACCTGCGCGAGGCGCTCTATTTCTCAAGCAGCGAAGGCTACAACTTTGCGAACGAACGCATTCAAAGCGACGGAATCTACGTAGTGCGCGCAGGCACGTGCGCAGGCGTCAACAGCCTGCAAAAATCGGAATTCAGGATGGCGATAGGCGACATAGGGATTGCGACCGAGAGCTACGGCTCC
>CAIXOA010000025.1 GCA_903920925.1 uncultured Microcaldota archaeon
ACCGCACAAACAGTTTTGCTAAACGTAATACGAAACGAACCGCTCCGCTTCGCGAGGATGGAAGAGCCGTTAGTACAGAGCAAATCCCTAATCCAGCGCATAAAGCCCTTCGCAACCCTTTCCGAAAAGGAGGTCGCAACATATGCGTTTCTCCACGGATACGATTACGGGGAAGGCGCGTGCTGCTGCCCCTACGTCCAGCATGCGATAAGGAGGTTCCTCCGCCACCAATTGAACCTGATGGAAGAAGCGTACCCGAGCACGAAGCTTCGAATAGCAGCGAGCGGGAAAACAATACAGGATGCGATACGCAAAACCATTCCGAAAGAAAAGCTGCACATAAACTCCTGCGAAATCTGCGGCGAGCCCTCTTCCGGGGAAATCTGCAGGGCATGCAGCGCGCTAAAGCCCAAAGGTTAAATATTTTCCCTTCCATTTTTTGCACATGGAGCTATTTTTCATAGGCACGGGAGGAGGAAGAATTAATCTACTCCGAAGGCTCCGCAGCACCGGCGGCTTCCGCATAAACGGCTCATTAAATATCCACGTGGACCCGGGCCCCGGCGCGCTCACGGACGGGATGAGGATGGGCCAGGACCCGCTGAAACTGGATGCGGTAATCGTAACCCACGATCACATAGACCACTGCAACGACGCCGCCCTTATGGTGGAGGGGATGACCCACTTCGGGCTGAAGAAGAAGGGCATACTGATTGGATCAACCTATGTAATCAAAGGCAACGAGAAGGGCGACCGCGGAGTGGATTCGTACCACCAGTCGCTTTGCGAGGAGGTTTTCACCGCCGTTCCCGGAAAGAAAAAATCCTTCAGGACAAAGAAGGGCGAGTTCTCAATCGAATGCATCAGGGCGGTGCACGATTCCCCGGACGCATTCGGCTTCAAATTGAGGATGGACGGAAAAACAATCGGCTACACGAGCGACACCGAATTCTACAAGGGGATGATAGACAACTATGCCGGCTGCGACGTGCTCATCGTGAACACCCTGAAGCCGGCGGAAGACCCGTACGAAGGCCACATGACCGCCGCCCAGGCGAGGGACCTTATAGGCAAGGCGGGCCCGAAGCTCGCAATCCTGAACCATCTCGGGATGAAGATGATTCTCGGGAAGTCGCACCTGGTTGCAAAAGAAATAGGAGAGGAGACCGGAATAAAGACAACCGCGGCAACGGACGGGATGAGAATAGAACTCTAATCCGTATCGTAGGAAGCAATCCTCACTTCAGTCCTCCACAGATGCGTTATTGATATTTTTGCGCTTCTCGCATCCGAGCCCTCATAAGGCCCGCCGGGCCTGCCCGCCTCGTATTGCGCTTCAATCCTTATTATCTCATTCACAATATCCGGGCGGCCGTTGAGCATTATCATCCTGCCCAGGCTTATTGCCTGGTGGTTCAGCACATAAACAGCATAGCCAAGGCCCTCCCTCAGCGTGCCTCCGCCCCCGGGCACCACGGCAACCGCAACCTTTCTGGGCCTTACCTGTATGCCCTGCTTGCTGAGCAGTATGCCGGCATCGGATTGCCCCGCGGCCAGGTCCTTTTTCATGTATCCAAGCAGGTCCAGAAAAGAGACGAACAGCCGGGTTTCCGGGACCATCACCCTCCCGCTGCGCACAAATGAGGAGCAATAGGACGGCTTTCCCGTTTCCATAGTCTCTATTATCCTCAGCAGTATGGTCGCGGTGGTGGTGACGTCGAAAGCCAGCCCGGAGCGCAGCGTGATTTCCCTGGCTTCCATATCCCTTTCCGAGAACGCGCGTATCCTCCTTATGCCTATCTCCGGCTGCTTTTCCGCCCCCTCCCATGCAAGCCTCCAGAGCCTCTCCACGTACCGTGAACCCTCCCCCACCCTGCACGCCGGCATATGCGCGTTGCCCGGAAGTGAAAGCATCCTGTGTTTTCCGTTCATGTTCATGCACCAATCCGCTAGCTCCACCTGCGCCCCCGAATCTCCAATGACCTGGCCATCCCGCCTATCCTCTCCATCAGCTCGTTTTCTATTTTTCCCGGGTCAGATGCACAGCCCGTTCTCATGTTTTCCGCCACGGCCTCGGCCCTGCAGAACTCCGCGAGCTGCGCGCTCTCGTTCAGCAGAACGAGCTTCCCGAGCGGCACCTTCCCGTTAATCGCATATCTGCCCGGGCTTCCCTCGAACGCGAGCAGGGAGCCGCACGGGAACGCGAGGATTATCTCCTTCAACTGGAATTCCACCCCGAAAAGCGCCGTTACGATGTCCCTCATCTTCGCGTGGAATTCCCGGTCTATGGGGATTCCGAGCGCGGTGCCCAGCGAGCTGCTCCCGGTTGTGATTTTGCTGGAGCCGCCCATCCCGAGCGCGTAGCCTGTAGAAAAGGACGGCTCATCTTCCCTTGCCTGCAGGCCGTTGTCGCCAATGTAAAACATGCTGTTGAGCACCTTCCGCATGAGGCTTGCGGTGCTCGTCCTGAGATAGATGTGCCCCGTGCCAAGCAGCACATTCCCCCGTGGGGCTGTCAAGGAGAATTCCATTTCTTCCTTGCGATTGCTGACTTCCCCCACTATCGGCACATGCGCCTCCGCCACCACCGCTTCCTTGGCCTTCTCCAGGGCGGCTTTTATGCGGTCCGTAGCCATTATGCCTTTGTTTCCCGTGAACTCCGCCATCATGAACTTTCCTGGATGGTTGAGCATGACAGTCCGCATGTCTATAATTCTGTGAAATACTGTTTTTAATATATATGGACACATCCTTCGCTCCCGAATACCTATTTATTCCTTTCTTACCAATCTCTTATTCTTCGGTGCAACTTATGCTCCAGAAATCATTCGACAGCAGAACAGAGGAGAAATGGCAGAAGCGCTGGCAGGAGGAGGGGACTTACTCCTTCGACGCATCCAGCGATAAGCCCCTCTACTCCATGGACACCCCGCCGCCCTTCACGAGCGGCGAGCTCCACATGGGCCACGTTCTTTCCTACGCGTATTTCGATTTCGTAGCCCGCTACAAAAGAATGAACGGATTCAGCGTATTCTACCC
>CAIXOA010000026.1 GCA_903920925.1 uncultured Microcaldota archaeon
ACAAATGAAAAATCCAGAATAGATTACGAATTCCCGGAATCCGTTTCCTCCATGCTTCCGGAATTGGAAAAGGAAGTTAATGAACTAATTTCCAAAGGGGCGGAAATCAAAACCTATGCGGATGCGGAAAACCCGGAGCGCAGATGGTGGGAGATGGGCTTGTGTCACCTTGAGCCGACCGCGCAGGGGAGCGCGGCTCCGGTGCCGAATGCTCAAGGAGCTTCGGCACTCAGCTCAAGGTGCCAATTCAAATGCCCCTGCGGAGGCACCCACTTGAGGAATTTGAAGGAAATCGGGCAACTAAAACTGAAGAGAAAGAACTTAGGGAAGGGAAAGGAGAGAATCGAGATTACGCTCGCCTAGCCACCAAATCATATTTAAAAACTATCCCGCCCAACTAATCCTGCTTATTAGGGGTCGTGAGCTAACCTGGTATGCTGCCAGCTTCGGGAGCTGGTTGTCTGGGTTCAAATCCCGGCGACCTCATATTATTCATACTTCTACATAAACGATTACCGGAAACAACCCGCCCATACTTTTTATAACCCTCCCACCCAAATCAAGTGCGCACATTCTTGGTGGGTGGAATGGCGGACAAGAACCAGGACTTATCATCTCTCATCTCCTCCTTCGAGGAGTTCTTCACCACCATCTATAAGGAAAAGATTACCGATGTCCTCCTCGCTTATCCGAGGATACGCAGCGTGGAAGTGGACTACAACGATCTAGAAAGGTTTGATACCTCTCTTGCGGATGCGCTGATTGTTACCCCGGAACTCGTAGTGGAAGCCGCGGAGCAGGCAATCAAGAGCAGGAACATGACGCTCCCCTCTGGCACGGGAATATTCGAGCCGCATGTTAAATTTTTCAACGGCCCGGGCCCGGATTTGATGATTGAGAACATCGGCTCCAAGAGCCTCAACGAGCTCGTCACGTTCAAGGGCGTGGTAACCAAGCGCACGGACGTCATGCACAAGGTGAAGATGGCCAAGTACAAATGCCAGGCATGCGACACCGAGTACAAGGTTTTGGTGGGAAGGAATTTCCACGAGCCGAAGAAGTGCGACGCGTGCAAGAAGCTCGCATTAGTCCCGGTAGAAGAAGAAGGAACTTTTACCGACCTACAGAAGGCGGAGGTTCAGGACCTTTTGGAGAAGGTAAGCGGAGGCTCGCTCGCGGCAAAGATGGAAATCTGGCTCGAGGACGACCTCGTGAACAAAATAACCCCCGGGGAAAACATAGAAGTTTGCGGAATCATGCGGCTGAAAATCCCCACAAATGTGAAGCAGAAGAGGGAATTCGTCTACGGAAGGTGCGTGGAGGCAATCCACGTCCGCAGCCTGAAGAGGGATTTCGAGGAGATAGAGCTCACCCGCGAGGATGAAAAGAAAATAATAGAGCTTTCACACGACCCATCGGTGGAGAAGAAGATATTCTCCTCCGTGGCCCCTGCGATTTATGGCTACAACGAGGTGAAGCAGGCGTTCGCGCTCCAGCTTTTCGGGGGGTACAAAAAATAAGTTCATGAAGGGGGATGCGCCCCTCAGGGATGACATCCACATACTTCTCATCGGCGACCCTGGAATCGCCAAAACCAGGTTTTTGCAGTCAATAACCACGCTAGCCCCAAAGAGCATCTACGTGAGCGGAAAGAGCGTGTCAACCGCAGGCCTCACGGCTTCTGCAGAGAAGGATGAATTGGGGGACGGGGGCTGGACGCTCAAGGCGGGCGCACTTGTTCTCGCCTCCGGTGGGATGTGCGCAATTGATGAGTTTGACAAGATAGACGAGGAAGACCGCGCATCCCTCCATGAAGTGATGGAGAGCGCATCCGTATCCATAGCAAAGGCCGGGATAGTCGCAAAGTTCAAGGCAAAAACCGCGATACTCGCGGCGGCGAACCCGAAGCACGGGAGGTTCAACCAGACAAAGAATCTCGCGGACCAGTTCGACATTCCGCCCTCCCTTCTCTCAAGGTTTGACCTTCTTTTCCCGATAATGGACGTGCTCGATGAGGAGAAGGACTCCAAGCTCGCGGACCACATCCTTTCTTCCCATGCGGCGGCGGCCGCGGGCACTTCTGCTCCCGAAGATGCCGATGTGGACGTGTTAGACAAGACCCTTCTGAAGAAATACATAGCCTATGCGAGGCGCTACGTGCACCCGGTCCTCAGCGATGGGGCGAAGGAGAAGATAAAGAATTTCTATGTGGACCTCAGGAAGATGGGGAAGAACTCCGGCTCGGTCCCGATAACCCCCAGGTATATAGAGGGCATGATAAGGCTCTCCGAAGCCCACGCGAAGCTGAGGCTCAGCAACGAGGTGGAGGAAAGCGATGCGGAGGCGGCGATAACCCTGATGAAATACGTGCTCATGAAGGTCCTCACCGACCAGGAGACCGGAAGGATAGACGTGGACATCATCGCCACCGGAAGGGCGCGCTCACAGGTGGAGAAAATAGAGAACGTGCTGGACATAATCCGCGCAAAGACAAGGGAAACGGAAGCGGTCCACATTGATGAGGTAATAAAGGATGCGGAAGCCACCGGGATGGATTCCGGGCTTGCCAGGAGGGTGCTTAGGGAACTGCTCCAGAAAGGAGAAATCTACGAGAAGGAGCCCGGATGGGTGAGCCTCGTGGGCAAGGAGAAATAGCATGAACGTCCTTGCCAAGGTCCTTTTGATGTTCATAGCGGCCCAGATCCTGGGCCTTTATGCCGGAGTCTACATCCTTCAGGATGCGAGGACGAATCCGATAGTGCAGGATTACATTTCCGTGGAGAACGGGGTCTCTTCCCTTCCGCTTTTCGTGGTATACATACTGCTCGGGGCGGCGATATTCCTGCTCCTTATGAGATTCCACCTGGAAATAATACTCTCTTTGCTGGAAATCCTGGTGATTTCGGTCACCTCATCGATACTGTTCTACTCACTCATCCACCCCTTCCTGCCGGACTCGCTCCTGGCGATGTCAGCATCGGCCCTGCTCGGCATAATGCTGGCAATCGCAAAGCACTTCGAACACCCGCTCAAGAACCTCGCCGCGATGTTCTCCAGCGCGGGGGCCGGAGCGGTATTCGGCTTCACATTCAGCTTTTTGGCATCCCTCATCTTCTTCAGCATAATGGCGATTTATGATTACATCGCGGTCTTCCGGACAAAGCACATGGTCTCCATGGCAAAGGAAATCATAAAGCAGGACATGAGCTTCACGATTACAGCAAAGGAGAGGCTCCCCACAGGGAAAGAAACCCGCCTCGATTTGGGGACAGGAGACCTGGCCCTCCCCATAATGGTGGAGGTCTCCGCCTACCAGATACATCCCTACCTATCGCTGGTCACGATGCTCGGCGCCATAGCCGGGGTTTCATTTGTCCTGGTCTACGCATGGAAGCACAGGGTGTTCCTCCCTGCAATTCCATCCATACTTGCCGGAATCCTCATTTCAATTGCAGTTGCGTTGGGGGTCACGTTCCTCCATCTGCTCTGAAATCCACGACAATCTGCACGGTGCTCGGGGAGAAGGGCCTCACTTCCCTGCTTTCCAGGATTTGTATTTTCCTTCCCGCCCTCTTTCCGGCTTCCAAAACTTTTTTCTCAGCCGCCCCCTTCCCATCCTTCCTGTTCACAAAGGTATAGAAATGTATTATGCCGCCCTTCTTCGCCGCAAGGAGAGCCGCATCGAGGAAATCCTCCGCGCTTTTGGGGAGGGGCATGAGCACGCGGTCCGCAACCCCGGCAAATCTTTCCGGAATGATTTTCCGCACGTCCCCCAGGATTGCCTCCACCCGCCCGTCCATCCCGTTCAGCTTCACGTTCTCCTCAAAATATTTCACCGCATCGGGGTTCAGCTCAATCCCATAAACCTTCGCGTCCCTCTGCTTCCTCGCAATCACGAGCGCAAAAGGCCCCACGCCCGCGAACATCACAAGGACGGTTTCACCGGGTTTCACTTTCTCCGCAATCCTTCCCCTCTCATGGCTCAATCTCGGGGAAAAATAAACCTTCGCAAGGTCCAGGCGCATGCGCACCCCGTGCTCCACATAAGTGGTCTCGGTCCTTTTCTCCCCGGCAAGGAATGCGAACCTCCTCACCCTGTACTCCCCTTCCATGCCGCTCTCTTTTCGCAAAACGACCTTGATATTCCCATTCGTCCTGAGCAGCGCATCCGCAATCTCATTCTCCTTCGCCCGCAGATTGTCCGGAATTTCAAGCACGGCGATATCCCCGACAATATCATAAGAGGAGAATACCCCCTCCGCGCTCTCACCAACAATCTCCGCGAGCATTTCCTTGAAGCCCTTCCTCAATTCCCTCTTCCGCGCCTCGACCTCAACCAGCTTATATCGCGGCACGCTTTTCTTCACCGGGAGATACACGTACTTCTCATCATGGGAAGGGAAATATTCCTCATCCAGGATTCCGGAAGAGGAGAGCTTCCTGCGCATCTCCTCCCCTTTTTTCCGGGGAACCCGTATAGCTTTTGCCATCAGTTTCACTTCATTCTAGGACTATCGCCGGCTTCCCGGGCATCGCATTGGAGGCTTTCGGGTGCCCGCCCTCCTCTTCCCTGCGGACAATCACCACTGCACCCAATTCCTTCGAGAGGAAATCCGCCGCATCATGCAAAGCCCCATACTCATCCTCGGAGGGAAGGACCTCCACGAGAGAATGGACCTTCGGCATCAATCCTTTCCCGAACCTGCTCACTTCCTCCATGTTCAGTTTCCCCTTCTTGCCGAATTCCATGAGCTCCTTCAGGTTTTTCTTTTCCTTCATTAGATTATACGCCTCAAATTTCCACGCGGCCGGCACATACACAAATGCCTTCTTCGGCTTCGCCCCAATCCTCTCCGCAATCCTCTCCACATCATAGCGAACGGAAGAAACAAGCTCCTCGCCCATCTCCAATTCCGCGTCGACCATCTTTTCCGAGCCCTTCGGGAATTCCGCATCAATGGCAAATCCTTTCCCCCCAAGAGTTTCCCATATCTCCTCGGCGATGTGCGGCATGAATGGAGAGATGATGATCGCCCAGTTCCGGAAGAGCCATTTCAATTTGGGCTTCTCCGCCCTCTTCAGGTACCACTGCAGGTCATGCATCACTTCATAGAAGACATTCTGCGCAAGGAGGCGCATCTCCAATTTCTCATAAAGCCCCGGGAGCGCAATCAATCTCCCGTTCATTCGGGATTTGAGCCATTTCTCCATCCTCCCGTCCCCGTCCTCCTTCGCGTATTCCAGCAAAGAAAAGATGTGCTCGACCCTTCCCTTCACCCCTTCCGCTACGCTCTTTTCGAAATTGGTGTCCTGCGTCAAATCCGCCCCGGAAACCACGGCGAAGCGAAGCACGTCCGCCCCGTATTCCCTTATCGCCTTCCTCAGGGGAAGGATGTTCCCGAAGGACTTGCTCATCTTCTTCCCCTCCATCATCACCAGCCCGTTGGTCACGATCTGGCGGGGAAGGTGCTCCTCCGGGAAGATGGCCACGTGGTTGAACACAAAGAAGGGAAGATGGTTCTTTATCAAATCCTCCGCAGAATGCCTGGAATCCAGGGGATACCAGTAGAGGAATTCCTTCCTCATGGGCTCCCATTCCTTCTTTCCCTTCCCTTTTCCGAGCAACACATAATCAAAGAACTCATCGCCCAGTTCCTCCGGCCCCATCTTCTTCACAAGGTGCGCAATCGTATAGAACGCCATGTAGATGGTGGAATCGGAAAGAGGCTCGATTATCTTGGAAGAATCATAGGGAAATGGGGTCCCGAGCCCGGAAGCCCGGGTGCACGCCTTCTCCCTCAGCCAATCAACGGTGGCAAGATACTCCTTCCTTGCCTTCTCCGGCATTATGCCCATCTTCCCGAACCATTCCTTCGTCTTCCCCTTCCATTCCGCATTCCCGTAATCCAGGAACCACTGGTCCTCCACGAGCTTGACGCCCACCTGCGTTCCGCACCTGCAGAAAACCGGCCCCTTCGCAAGAAGGTAGAATGCGAACGCCTTCCCCTCCTTTATGAGCCTCTCCTTTACCTTCTCCTTCGCCTCCAGGACCTTCATTCCCCTGAAATCCCCGGCGCTCATCACTCCGGTGTGCGCCTCGGTTTTGTAAAGCTCCTTGGTCGCATCCTCCGCCTTGGGGTCGTTCTGGTCCGCAACCTTCATCCTTTCCACAATTTCCTGCGCTGGAATTCCCTTCATTCCGGGATAGGTGAGAATCGCAATGGGTTTCAGCTTCTCCAGCATCCTCAAATCCCGCAATGCAAGGTAATCATAAGGGGCATGCGCGGGAACGCTCATCACCACGCCGGTCCCCTGGCGCGCGTCCACGAATTCAGCTTTCAGGATGGGGATTTTCCTTCCGTAGGGCTCCTCGGCCTCCTTCCCCACGAAATATGCGCCGTCCATCTCATCCATTATCTCCAGCGGGAACTGCAATGCCAATAATTTCGCGGCCTTCTCCGAAATGTAGAATATTTCCCTCCCCCGCGCCGCCTTCACATACTTGTCCGCGGGATTTATCCACAGATTAGTGACACCATAAATGGTCTCGGGCCGGTAGGTGGCAGCCACCAGCCACCCGTCCCCGAATCTGAATTTCACCCCGGCGACCTCCTCTATCTCCGGGTCAACGTCCCCCTGGGTATCATGGGAGCTGACCACATTGGAATCCGAGGGGCACCACGCGACCCGGTGCGTCCCCTTCACCACGTATCCCTTC
>CAIXOA010000027.1 GCA_903920925.1 uncultured Microcaldota archaeon
CGCTTTCCTTGTGCCTGAGCCTGTCCGTTCCGTGGATTATGCTTTGGCCTTCGCACGCGCATGCGAGGGCGATCAGAGGGGGGAAAAGATCCGGCGAGCCGGTGGCGTCGAACTCGAACGCCCTGAGCCGGGCCGCTCCTACCTTAACGCTTCCATCGAGCGACTCCACTTTCGCCCCTGCCTCCAAAAGCACGCCTTTCACCGCCTCATCCGGCTGGAAGCCTGCACGCAGGTTATTGACCTCTATTTCCCCTGCGATCGCTCCTGCCACCAGCATGAAGGCTGCTCCCGACCAATCGCCTTCTATAAGATATTCGCGCGCCCTGTAGCTCTGGTTCCCATGGACCAGGAACGCCGCGAGGGACGGGTCCGAGCGGATATTGATGCCGAACTCGGAAAGCAGATGCTGCGTCATTCTCACGTAAGCTTTGCTTTTGAGGTCGTTCACCCTGACCATCGAATCCTTTCCGCAGAGCGGGAGCGCCATGAGCAGGCCGCTCACAAACTGTGAGCTCTCCGAGCCGTCCACTATGATGGTGCCGCCATTGAGAGGCCCCTTCACCCTTATCGGAGGCTTGCCGTTGTTTGTTTCACATTCCGCGCCAAGGGCCCTGAGCGGCCCCTCCACCATCCCGACTGGCCTTGTGAGAAGCGTCCCCCTTCCGGTGATCGTGAACTCCTTTTTATGGAGGGCCGCCACTGCGGTGATTATCCTCATGCACGTGCCTGATTCTCCGCAATCGAGCACGTCCGCGCCCGGCTCGCCTCCCCCGGTTATTCCCACTTCTTTTTCGTCCTTTCTCACTTTCGCTCCCAGCGCTCCGATCACGTCCATGGCCGCAAGCGCATCATCGCAGAAGCTGGGGCTTTTCAGGGCAGATTCGCCTTTGGCAAGGGCTGCCGCTATCACCGCCCTTTGCATCATGCTCTTTGAGCCGGGGGCGTCAATCCTGCCGGATATTCGGGAAGGCCTTATGTACATCATATCAAATCCTCTCTGCCATTTCCTGCGGAGTTTTTTTTAACCTCTCATGTTCACCCTGTTTCGGCCAGCTGTGCGAGATACCTCGCACTAATTCTTCTGAGCCTGCTTACCAGCCGAGGGCTGAAAGTGGCTCTCAGCGCGTTCTCTGCCAGCCGGTAATGCGTCTCAGGGATGGTCTTCATCCCCTCAAGCACCGCTATGGCCGCATCCCTTTCGCTCTCCCCGCCGCGAAGCAGGGCCGAGAGCACCATCCCCTCTATCAGCTGCGCGTCCTGCGGCCTCACGAAAACCGCGCCGCCTGCCTTGGCTATCCTGACGTCCTGCCCGCGCAGGCCGTATTCCGGTGCCCGGCTGCACTTTCGCTCCTCAATGCGCTGGCCGCCTACGGAAAAATCGCTGACATGCACGCTCATGCGGTCGGAAAACATTCCATGGATGAAATCAGCGTGCTCCTCCCTGCGCTTCCTGAGATAATTTATGAACGGGACTCTTTCGGCCATGAGCTTCAATCCGGACAATTCGGAGCTGGAGAATCCCCTCCAGACATTGAGCCTGTGGGCCTGGATGGAGACGGATACGGCGCCGTCCTTATACTCCAGGAATTCCCTCCTGTCCCTCTTCACCATGCGCCGCGATATCCAGCGCGAATCGTGCCCGAGGAATTCCGCTGCCTTCATGACCCTCACAAGGTCTTTCGGTGCCTTTTTGTGCTCTTCAAAATACCCCTCTATCTCCGCGCCCCTGATGCGCAGGCGCCCAATGCGCCTCTTCGCGCCCAACTCCTTTTTTCGTATCATCGCCCATACGCTGTTTTTTGTGAAGCCGGTCAGCAGTGCCGTTTCATGGGCGTCGTAATACTTCCCGGGCTTGAAATCCGCGGCAAGCTCCTCAAAGGAAAGCTTTCCGTGCATGCGCGCGAGCAGCCGCTTTATCCGCGAGACGTCCTCGGTTCTCATGGATTTCATGACGGGGCTCGGTTCACTGACCTCAAACCTCTTTCTCCCTTCCGGCGACGCCACCTCAAAATACAGCACGCCGCCCTTCCTGACGAAGTGCCTGCGCATCGTGCTGCCGGTTATGCCGACCTGCTCCATCATCCTCCGCAGATGCATCGTGGAGTTCGCAATCATTTCCCTCTTGAGTG
The DNA here is from genome assembly GCA_903920925.1 of uncultured Microcaldota archaeon. Lineage (GTDB taxonomy): Archaea > Micrarchaeota > Micrarchaeia > Anstonellales > Bilamarchaeaceae > CAIXOA01. Next base: position 2,130 of record CAIXOA010000027.1, read on the forward strand.
CAAGCGCCTGCAGGTCTTCGCCACGCACCATGTTCATCCGGCCCCGCTTCACGATTCTCAGGCGCTCCTTGCTTCCGTCGGGCATGGTCATGGTGGTGTGCCTGATTCCTGTCCCTCTAATGAGGTGGTTCATGGTAGCTGGCATAATGCCGAGCCGCGGCGCCGCTTCGGCTACGGTGATTAGTTTCTGCCGCCTTGTTCCGAGGAGCCCCTCGGGCAGGATCAGCCCAGCTTTTTTC
>CAIXOA010000028.1 GCA_903920925.1 uncultured Microcaldota archaeon
GCGGAATAGATTTCCCCGCTCGTCGCCCTTTTCTTCATCTTTATGAATTCCATCAGCGCCCTGTCTTCCTCATCCAGGAGCTCCTCCCTCTTTTCCTTTATCTCCTGCAAAACCTTATTCTTGGATTCCTCCACTTCCTTTACCGTAATGTGGCCGCTTCCTGCCTCTGCCCTCCTTCCCGCCAGCCAAAGAAGAGTAATCCCTATCCGTGCATCCCCGCCATTCTTCCCGGCAAAAGCCGCGCAGACCGCAAGTGCCTCCTCGTCCCAGCTTCCGGGCACAAGCCCGACCTTCGCCCTATCCCTCAGAATATCCTTCAATTCCCCAGGCGTATATCTTTTGAATTCAACTTCCGCCTGCATCAGGGAGCTTCTTATGCGCCTATCCAACAGAGAGAGAATATCCTCCCTGTTCGTAATCGCAATCACTCCCACGTTCAGTTTCTCCGTTTCCCCCATGCGCAACAAATCGTAGAATATGCCGCTCTCCTCCTCGTCTATGAGCGCGTCCGCCTCATCCAGCACAACTATCGGGATTTTGCCGCTCTTGCGCACAAGCTCTACAATCTTCTGTAATAATTCCTCCGAGCTTATCCCTCTTCGCGGATTTATCATGTCGAATTTTTCCAAAATCACGGAAAGAACCGCCGTTCGAGTAGAGTGCCTCCAGCAATTTATGTAAATCGGCTCCGCCCTTTGTGTATATTCGGTAAGTTCCTTCACCACGTGCCTTGTGCAGCAGGTCTTCCCGGTCCCCGGCGGCCCGTACAAAACCATGGAAGTGGGCCTCCTCTTCTCGCCCATGGGCTTCAAATTGAATGCAATCTCGCGGACTTCCGCTTCTCGCCCAATCACCTGCTCGGGAAGGAATTCCGGATTGAATGCATCCTCGTTGCGGAATACGCCCTTTCCCCGTATTCCCTCAAGCCCCCTGAAAACGTTCACGCTTCTAATTAGCAAAGAGAGATTAAAACTATTTCTGTTCGGCTCTCTTCAACAGTTCCCCGAGGCATTCGTTCCTGTCATCCGAGATCCCAATCCTGAGGATTGCCGCCACAAGCAGTGTTGCGCCGAACGCTATCCCCAAACCGATATCAATTTCGTCAAGCTTTCCCTTGCCTGTGCCGTTTTCTATCAACTTATAGGCTAGGCGGCCGATAAACGCAAGCATTTCCGCCATGGTAGCCCAAGATGTGGACTTGGATACGATTTTATCCATCTTGTCCAGCCGCGCCAATTTGTCCCTCAGCTCCGCATCGCCCATCTGGCTTGCCTGCTTCGGGTTCCAGAAGCTCCGTTTACCTTCCAAATGCACCGGCTGCGGCGGCACCATCTCAAACGGTTGAGGAGTAGTTTCCCGCCTCCCGAATGCTGCATTTGCCAGCCTCATCCTGTCCATCCCTGCAAGTTCCCTGTCGGAAGGAGTGGGAGTCCTGATTCTGCGATACATGATATAATTAGTTGTAGAATACATACTTAAATGTTTCTGCACACATAATATTAACATGCCAATGAGGACTCAAACTGGTTCTGGTACCGCCCAGGGGGCGGATGGGCAATTGAAGGGAGAAAACGGTGGGCAGTCCCCGAATTGCAGGGAAATAGTGAAATACATTTCCAGCGAAGACCAGATGCTGAGGCTTACCGCCTTAGGCAAACTCTTCGGCAACGCAAGGGCACTCGCATACCTCTCCGCAACCGCAGATTACTCCGACATAAGGGAAGCGGCCCTGAAGCAGCTTCTTAAGGACAGTAACAGCCTTTTCCAGGTTCTTGAGGGCATGACCGGCCGCTGCCCGCAGCCATGGGAACGGGAGCTCATGCATACGCTGAACGAGGTCCTTGATGGCTCCAACAAGGTGCTGGGATTGAAGTTATGGCAACTGCAGAACAGCAAATTCAGCGCGTCAGGCAAGTGCAAAGGGTTTACGGGTGAAGTGGATTTCGTGGAGGAAACCCCGGTTCAATTTGAGGCGGAATTTCTTGCAAGGCTAATAGAAGAGACTCAGGCATGAATAGTTGTCCCGGCCCGTCCATCCAGCGCCTTCTCTATATTGTCTATTGAGCAGATTACCGCCTTCTTCCCGCCCTTCTTTACAAAAGCAACACAAGCTTCTATCTTCGGCTTCATGCTCCCTTCCGCGAATTCCTTGTTCGCGAGGTGCTTCTCCGCCTCCTCCACGGTCATTTCCCACACTTCCTTCTCATCCTTCTTCCCGAAATTGATTTTCACGGAATCAACCGCGGTCGGAATCATCAATACGTCCGCAAATATCTCGTTCGCAAGGACCTGCGCCGCCCTATCTTTATCAATCACCGCCTCCACCCCCATCAGTTTTCCGCCCTTCTTGATTACAGGAATCCCCCCGCCTCCCGAGGCAATCACCACGAGCCCCTTCGCAATCATCGCCTTTATCGCATCAATTTCCACAATCTCCACGGGAATGGGCGAAGGCACCACCTTCCTGTACCCCCTCCCCGCATCCTGCACCATCCCGGGCTGCGCCTCCTTGTAGAAAGGCCCCACAGGTTTTGTAGGATGCGCGAAAGCCGGGTCCTTCGCATCCACCAGCACCTGCGTCACAATGGTCGTCGCATTCAGCCCCTCGTTCCTCATCTCCTGCTGTATCCAGTAGCCCAACTGCCCCTGCGTCATCGCGCCGCACACGTCCATGGGCATCTCCGCGACCTTTCCGTTCGCCTCCTTCTGTTGAATGAGGAGATTCCCGACCTGCGGGCCGTTCCCGTGCGTGATGACTATCTCGTGCTCCTCTTCAATGATGCGCAGCTGCCTGCACGTCTTCTGCACATTTTTCATCTGATCTTCCGCGGTCCCCTTCTGCCCCGGAAGAATGAGCGCGTTGCCCCCCAATGCGATGACTATTTTCATAGGCATCTCTCCCGCGCAAAGTATAAAAATCAGCAAGAATAACCATTATCCATGATTGAGGAAATCATCTTCTTCACGAGCCTCATAGCATTAGTGCTAATCCTCACCTATCTCCTCACGAAATAGTCACTTCTTCCTTGGTAGAGCCTCCAACGCTTCCTTCATGTCCTTGGGAGGAGATTCCGAAATCCTCTCCTTCCCGAACCTCGGGCTGCCCGCACCATTCCCAACCATGTTCCTTATGTAAAGTGCAAGCATCCCGGGTATTCCTTTCTGCGCTGCAATCCTCACTATGAGTTCCCTGTTCCCAGCCTCCAGGGCCTCCTTCACAACCCTGAATCCTTTGTCTTGCCGCACATTCCCGGAA
>CAIXOA010000029.1 GCA_903920925.1 uncultured Microcaldota archaeon
CAACACCGCGGGAGAATCCAGGTGGTGGAACAGTTTGGGGGGCGGGGGCTCCTCCTGCTGCGGAACGGCTTTCATACTGATGATTGTGCCATTGCTTGCGATAGTTTTCCGGAGCGGATAGGGAATTCCCGAACAAAAATGTAAAGGGTTTTAATTCCCGTGCTCCAAATCCACCCCAATGGACCGACTCAAACTCTTCGCAGTGATACTCCTCACAGCCGTCGCCATCTGGGCGATTGTGCAGACGGAGCTTGCGCCCACAATAAAATTCATAGCCTCCATCGCAATCCTCGCATTCGCCGGGGAGATAATCGCAAGAATCGCGGAACTCCACAGCGACTGGGGCTTGATACTTCTAAGAACGCAGAAGGGAATAGATATCGCAAAGGAACTCGCAAAAAGGGAAAAATTCTGGAACCTTTTTGCGGACTTCGGCCTCGCCCTCGCCTACGGAATTTTGGCCTTTTTCATAATCAAGAGAAGCGTAAAGCAAAGAATAGGCATAATCTTCTCCGCATTAATTACAATAACATTTCTCCTGCTCTTCGTTTCGCCCACAATCCTCCCCTTCCTCTCTTACACATTGGGAATGCCCATAGGCGGGGGAAGGGCGGCCCACCTAACCGCAGACCCGATAATGTCCCTGGTGGTACTCGCGATGGTCTATCTGGGCGGATTCGCGGCCTTCATCACCATGAGCCTTTTGATGTACGCGTTCATAGTGGTCAGCGCGGTCTTCTCCACCGTTGTGATGGGAACCACCGCAATCTCCGAGACCGCCCCGGGCCTCACCTTAATCCTTCCCGGAATAAACATCCCGCTTTTCGAGGGATTGCTCGCCCTCATAATCATTCTTTTGGTGCACGAAGGCTCGCATGCCGTCCTTTCCGTAATCGGAAAAATCCCCATCCTCTCTTCCGGCGTAGCCTTCTTCGGCATAATCCCCATAGGCGCATTCGTGGAGCCGGATGAGAAGCGCCTCGCCACCAAGTCCAACGAAGTCCAGAAAAGGGTGGTAGTCGCCGGCTCCGCGGCCAATCTCGTCACATCCATCTTCTTTTTCCTCCTTCTTTTCGCCTTCCTCTCCCTTTCCACGCCGTTCAAGGAGCACGGATGGTACGTGATGGGGGGGATGGACAATGGAACAATCATATATGCAATAAACGGAATCCCGGTGGAGAACCTTTCGGAGAACTATACCGCCCCGAACGCAACAATCAACCTCACCACGAACCATGGAATGGTGGAGCGAACAATGAACGCAACGGGCGGCTTCGGCATCTCCTATCTCCCGATGGATTACGCGCCCTTCACCCAGTATGAAAATCCGATATTATCCTTCATCTTCAAGACATTAGTATTAGCGTTCGCCCTCAACTTCATCATAGGAGTGGTAAATCTCCTTCCGCTCCCCTTCTTCGACGGGATGCGCCTTCTGGAATTATCCGTGAACAATAAGCGCTTCACGGACTTTGTGATGTACCTAATTCTTGCGGCCTTCCTATCCAACCTGCTCCCATGGTTCTTCAAGTAGGCAAAATCAATGGGCCGTGCCCCTGCCAGCACCCTGGGCCGGTCTTCCCTCTAGAACATGCTTTTGTGGTTCTTCCGCACCATAGGATTTTATTCATTCTCCAACACAATAGCAATGTGATTTAGATGCAAAGCCAGCTTGGTACCCAGCGGCGCGAAAGGCCGGAGATGAGGGAATTAACCCCAGTGCGCACAACCCCCCAGGAAATGGAGGTTGCAATCAAGTATGCAAGGAACGATTTCGAGTCCTCCCTCAGGAATCCGGGGTCCGGGCTTTCCGAGGCCGAAATACGCAGCTATCTCGCTTCCTTCGACCGCATGCTGCAGACCGGGGAGGCGACATTCCCGAGGCAGATTGCGGAGATGGCCGTGGACTCGTTCAATGTTACAATGGAAAGCCGCGGCCAGACAAAATCCCTGGCCGATGAGCTTGGCGCCAGGCTTTTCGAGCGGGACGGCCGGTGGGGCTGCATCCTCATGAACAGGCAGCGCAAGCAATAGCCCTTTTCTTTCTCCCGTAAATCCATTACCGGCATCACTCCCTAAAACGCGGGGAGGGCGCTCCGCTATTTTTCCCGTTGGAAAAATGCGCACAGTTTCGCTTCGGCGAAACTATTGCCCCCATTTTGAGGGTTCATTCTGACCCCCTCCCGCTTCACTTTGAAACGCTCTGCATGTACTTCTTACGCACTGGTTCTATACAAATGGAACCAATCAGCCCGGATTACAGGCATCACTGGCGCCGAGGCCTCCCCTTCTTTTTATACTCCATTTTTCCATCCTTTTCCATGTTCGTTTTCGAATCCCCCTCCCCGTCCGCCTCCGAAATGTTCTTAAACGTTATTCAAAATAATGAACACATGTTCAAAAAATTGAATTTGTTTTCAAAAACAGAGTGGAAGCTGCTCTCCTTCATCTCGGAAAGGGACGGCGAGCTGTACGAGCGCCAGATGGCGGAGGAAAGCGGCATAAGCACGGGTTCTGCCAACTCAATCCTGAAGGGCTTCGAAAGGATGGGCATAGTGAAGAAATCAAGGGCTGGAAGGATGCTATTCTACCAGAGGAACGATGAGAACCCGATGGTCCGCCAGCTCAAGGTGGTCATGACGCTCAATAGCCTAATGCCGGCAATAGACAAACTATCCCCCCTCGCAAGGAGGATAATCCTTTTCGGCAGCTGCGCCCAGGGAACCAACACCGAAGCAAGCGACATAGACCTTTTCATCCTTTCAAATGAGAAATCCTCAATACGCAGAATCCTCGATGCCTACCCCAAAATACAGGCAATAATCCTTTCCCCGCAGGAATACGCTGAACTGGAGAAGAAGGACAGGCCCCTTTACGAGAGGATAAGCCGCGGGATAGAGCTTTACGGTGGTCAGAATGGATAGCAGGCTGAAGAAATGCATTGATGAGAAAAAGATAGTCCAGATTCCCCTTCAACCCGACCTTGTCAAAAAAGAGATGGACGGCGCAGCTTTCGACCTGAAAACCGCGGAGGAGTCCTTCTCAGAAGGAAACCACAAATGGGCCACTGTGCAGGCATACTATTCCATGTTCCACACAGCAAAAGCCCTCGTCCTTTCCAGGGGCTACCGCGAGAAGAGCCACATGTGCCTTTCCATAGCCCTGAAGTCTCTATTGGTTGATGAAGGCCTGCTCGAGCAATCCCATTTCGAGCATTTCCGCGACTGCATGGAACTGCGCGAGGATGCGGATTACGGGTTGATCTATTCCGAACATTCCGCAGAGACCGTAATCGGCTGGGCGAAGGAATTCCTGGAGGCGGCGGGAAGGATAATCCAGAAGTGAGAGCTAGTCAGTCTGGCATTTCCACACATTATCAAAACCAATTACCGGCATCACTGGCAGGGAGGTCTCCTTTCCTTTAAATATTGCCCCCCATATAAATACCTATACAACAGAACATATATGGGGTTCTGAAAAGGTGGGAAAAATGGAAGAAAAATTAGAGGAATTTGAGGAAATAGAGGAGCATCCCAAGAAAAAGGGAAAGCCCAGTTCTGAGGAACCGGAATCCGCCCCGACCGAAAGCGTGGGCGCACGCCCGGAATTCCGCATAGTCCAGACCGAGATGGACAAGGAAGGGAAGACCCTCTACAAGAATGTGGGCGGGATGTGGAAGCGCACAAGCAAGAACGGAAACGTATACTATAGCATGAGCATAGGAAGGCTCAGGCTGCTCGTATTCCCGAACGACAGGGATGGTGGTTCTTATGGCAGAGAAGACAACAGAGAAGAAATATGAGCTTCCAAAAGATTTGGAGGACCTCCCAGGAATAGGGGAGGCGACCGCGGAGAGGCTCCGCAAGGCCGGCTACACATCGATGGACCAGATTGCGGCCGCAATGCCCCACGAGCTCGCTGAAGCTGGCGAATTCGGAGTGGAAGCGGCAAAGAAGGCAATCACGGTCGCGCAGCAGGCGGTGGAGACCGGCTACGAGACCGCGGATGTGATATTCGAGCGCAGGAAGGAAATCAAGAGGATTCCCACCGGCTCCAAGAACTTCGATGATTTGATCGGAGGGGGCGTGGAAACCCAGGCGATAACCGAATGCTTCGGGAAGTTCAGCTCAGGGAAAACCCAGGTCGGCTTCCAGCTCGCGGTCAATGCGCAAAAGGCCCTTTCCTCCAATGACGTACCAGCAAGGGTCCTCTTCATAGATTCGGAGAGCACCTTCCGCCCTGAGAGGATAATACAGATTGCGGAGGCCCAGGGCCTGAACCCGCAGGAGGTTTTGAAGAACATCCTGGTCGCCAAGGCCGAGAACTCAGACCACCAGCTGATTCTCGTGGAGAAGGCCGGCAACGTAATCGAGAAGGAGAACATAAAACTCATAATAGTGGACTCCCTCACCTCCCACTTCCGCGCCGATTACGCTGGCAGGGGCGCCCTGAGCGAAAGGCAGCAGAAGCTGAACAAGCACATCCACACTTTGCAGAGGTACGCGGACAAGTACAACATCGCAATCTATGTGACCAACCAGGTCATGGACAACCCGGGAATCCTCTTCGGAGACCCGACCACGCCGATTGGGGGGCACATACTTGCCCACGCCGCGACCTACCGCCTCTATTTGCGCAAGAGCAAGGAGGAAAAAAGGATTGCGAGGCTCGTGGATTCGCCCAACATGCCTGAAGGCGAGACGGTCTTCAAGGTTACGACGGGCGGCATAATCGATTAGTTATGTCTTTTGATTTTTCCCCTTTTCTTGAGGCGTGCGCCGAAGCGAGGCGCACCGCCCTCTCTTTTTCCGATCCCCTAATCGTGCATCATCTTGACGCAGATGGCGTGAGCAGCGGAGCAATAGTTGAATCCGCCTTCCGCGCGGAATGGAAAAAGCACAGGAGGATTTGCATAAAGAAATTAGGAGATACGGAATTGGATTCCATTAAGGATGAAAAGGAAATCATATTCGTGGATTTGGGCGGAGGCAATCCCCGCGTTAATGAGTTGCACGACGTCCTCATCATAGACCACCACCAGACCAAGGGCGTTACCAAGCCCCAAATCAACCCTCTATTGTATGGAATAGACGGCGGTGACGAACTGAGCGCCGCAGGCACCGCCGCCCTGGTTTTTGATGCACATTACGACCTAGGCGTAGTAGGTGCAGTCGGAGACATGCAATACCCCCTCCGCGGGGCAAACAGACTGCTAATCGAGCGCGGGCAGAAGAACGGAGAGATAGAGCTCGCCAACGAACTCCGGATGTTCGGAAGGTATTCCCGCCCCCTCACCCAGTTCCTTGCATATTCAGATGAGCCATACCTCCCCGGCATCTCCTTCAACGAACTCAACGCGGAAAAGCTCCTCTCCGATTTGCAAATCCCGCTCCAGAAAGGGGAAAGATGGCGCACATATTCCGACCTCTCAGAAACAGAAAAGAAAAAACTCGTATCCTCCCTCTCCGACCTTTTGGTGGAGAAAGGGAAGCCATTCATAGCGGAAAATCTCGTCGGAGAAACTTACCTCCTCACAAAAAGGGAAAAGAGAAGCGAAACCTACGACGCATCCGAATTTTCCACAATGCTCAATGCATGTGGAAGGCACGGAAGGCCGGACATAGGAGTAGCGGTATGCCTCGGAGAGAAATGGGCAGAGGAGGAAGCCGCGCAGCTTCTCCGCCTCCACAAGACAAGAATCCGAGAGGGAATCCTCTTCGCAAGGGAATCCATAGTGGATTTCGGCCCCTTCCTTTTCTTGGATGCACGGGATAAAATAGAGGATTCAATAGTGGGCATAGTTTGCGGCATGGCAATAGGCGGATCTCCCAAACCAATACTTGGAATCGCCTCCTCTGAAGAGGGCAGGGGCATAAAGGTCTCCGCGAGGGGAACGCGCGCCCAGATAAATGCCGGCTTAAATCTTGGAAACGCAATGGCCGCGGGAGTGAAAGTTTCCGGGGGCGTGGGAGGCGGCCACAAGATTGCCGCGGGCGCAAACATTCCGTCGGAAAACCTGAACGAATTCCTTACGGCAGTTGCCGACTATTTACGTCAAAAGCCGTAGACATGTGCGACACGCAACAACCTTTTTATACCTTCCCCAGACATACAAACCTATGGGTTCGATTTCTGCGGCAAGAGACTTGTGTTTCAAGAATGCCGCCATTCCATCCAGCATGATGCCGTTCAGGCCGAGGGCGCTCAAGGGCAGGGATACCCTTCCCCCCGAGGGCCTGCCTTCAGCCAAAATAATCGATATACGGGAAGCAAGGGCCAGGCTTAGGCCCGAAACCCTTGAGAAGAAAAGGGGGGAACTGTCCTCACGGCTTGATTCCGCGTTGGAAAAATGCGAGGCTGCAATCTTCACCAGAGGCCGGGAGGCGTTGTTTTCGTTTGCCACCTCAATTGCATCCGACGCCTCAAAACTCATTGAGTTGGCAAACAGCAACCCTGGCGTCCTTACCCTATTCGGCAAGGATAGCAACCTGCTGATGAATTTCATGGCGAGCCTCATCAGGGAGCTGAAGCAGACCGAGAAAGGCGTGATAAGGCGGGCAGCGGAGCCGCCTAGCGACCATTACCTGATGGCCTGGGTGGTATGGATGTATTACCTCGTTGCCTATTCAAAGGCCGGCTTCAGGGCCAGCGAGCAATCCAAGCAGCTTGAGCTACACCTCAAAAGCGTCTCAGGGCTAGGAAAATGAGCCCCATCAGAAAAAGCAAGAGGCTCGGCCAGCATTTTCTCAATGCACCGCAAATCCTTGAGTTCGAAGCCGAAGCAGCCGGGGTGGAAGGCAAGACCGTGATAGAAATCGGGGGAGGGGATGGAAGGCTCACGGAAAAAATCCTGGCCAAAAATCCCAGGAGGCTAATCGTAGTGGAGAAGGACCGCAGGTGGGCGGATTTCCTCAAGGAAAAGTTCGGGGAAAAAGTGGAGGTGGCCAACGGGGACTTCCTCAAAAACGAACAAAAGGCGGAAATCTTCATGGGCAACATCCCTTACTACATCTCCTCGCCCATCCTTTTCTCGATAGCAAAGAAGGATTTCGAGCGCGCCCTCCTGATGGTGCAGGAGGAGTTCGCGGTAAGGATGGTGGCAAAGCCAAAAACAGGCGAATACGGCCGCCTAAGCGTCACGTCCCAGCTCCTATTCAAAATAAAACTCCTTAAGAAAGTAAAACGGGGCGCGTTCTCCCCGCCCCCGGAGGTTGATTCCGCAATAATCCTGCTGGAGAAGAAATCCTCACAAATCGACCCCTGGGTGGAAAAGGTGATACTCGCCCTGTTCCAGCACAAGAACCAGCTCATTTCCAAGGCCCTCAAGCACTCGGGGATAACCCCAAAAACAGAACTACCGAAGAGAAGGGCGAGGGAAATGAGCCCGGAAGAAATAGTCCAATTGGCGGAATCCCTCAGGCTTTGAGGTGCGCCTCAAGGTTGAAGTTCTGCTCGCCCTCCAGGGTAAGTTTCGCCGGCGTCTGGGTAAGCGGATAGAAAATCTCAATCTTGTCCCCGGGCTTCATGTCCTCCCTCACGAAAAGCACGGGCTCCCCGTCCACGACATCCTCGATGGTGACCCTCTTGACCGGTATAAACGTCTGGAAGAACACTTTGCTCTTCCCTTCCTCGGCGGTCTTCTCGAACTTGACGAGCGAGGAGAACCTCCTCCAAACGAAGTAGAGTATGATTAGGAATACAAGGAAACCAAAGAACACGAAAACGCCCAGGAGTATGAGCTTTATGTCCATCAGACCACCCCGAGCCTCGACCGGGACTTCAGCACAATCATCTTCACCCCGGCATTTTTTAATTTATGCCTGAGCCCGGCGTCGTTGGTGCACACTATCGCCCCCTCCTTCGCTGCGTATCCCGCAATCCAGTCGTCCACATGCCCGCTGCTGCGCACCTTCTTTACGCACATGAGCCCAAGCAATTTTAGCGCAAACCTCGCCGCCGCCCCCTCCTTTCCGTGGCCCCTCCCCAATTTCTTCAGTTCGGAAACCACTCCGCTGGGCACCACAAGCTCATGGGGCTCCTCCAGATTCTCCTCTATCTGCTTCCGTCTGTCCACCCTGAACTGGAAGGGGACAAGGAGGAAATTCGTGTCCAGGATGACTTTTTTC
>CAIXOA010000030.1 GCA_903920925.1 uncultured Microcaldota archaeon
AAAGATTACACGGAAAATCGAGGAGGACACCAAAAGCATTTAATTAACGTCCGCAGGAGAAAACGCGGGGAGGGCGCTCCCCCCATTTTCTTCCATCTCTCTGACCCCCTCCCACTTCACTTTTAAACTCTTTGAACGTACTTCTTACGTAAACCACGACTTGCGTGGTTTGAAGTTTTTGGGCTTGTTTGGCTCGCGTAGAACGGCGTGAGTGAGCTTGAGATTTTTGGGCTCCTTTTTGCGCCGAGCGAATGCTGGGGCATGAGCGAGGCAACCCAAAGGCAGAGTGAAGCGAGCTGTGGCGGAATTCAACAGAATTCTGCCAGACATCGCCGCAGCGATGCAGAGGGCGAGCTTCACGATGACAAAAAGGAGGAGCAGGGGTGGCGGAGCCTGGAAAACGCGCGGGGCTTAGAACCCCGTGGCCAAGCGCCTACGCAGGTTCAAATCCTGCCCCCTGCAATATTCTTTCATACTTCCTGTCATTCAGCAGCATATCTCAGAACCTCACTCCCACCCTTGCAACAGGCGTTACATCCGTGTGTCCTGTGGTAAGATCGGTGAACATCCTAAGCTGCGAACCCACGGAGAACCTGTCCGCAAACAGGATGTCTGCAGCGAATTCCCAGTACATTGTTTTGGAGAGGAGGTTCGCCTTGAGCAGCAATTCCGTGGATAATGTTTCCCCGAAAACCTTGCTCAGGTATGCTACAAGCTGTATGTCTTCCTTGCTCCCGAACATCCACGGCGAGAGCCTGAACTGGATGAACCAATCCGCAGGGGTGAGGGTGTAGGACATGCCGAGCTTGAATATTGGCTCCATGCCGGTCCCTGTTTCCATCTCTCCGAACAGGCAGAAATCTCCCCATACGCTTTGGGAAACCCTTGCCGCGCCGAAGAATGAATCCATTGCTATGGAATCCCTCTTGGAAGGCTCGAAATCGCCGAAAGCGTAGAAAGAGGTGCCAGAATCAAAGGAGGCGCCACCCTCCACCCTTAAAGTGGGCCGGTTCGCATTTATGGAGTAGCCGGGCCATAGGGTCGCCCATCCGTCCGCCCTTGCGGGTTTCGGGGCAAGAAGCGCCACAGATATCAGCACGCCTGCAACGAATTTCTTCGTGCCGTCCCATAGCCTCTTCCCGAGGCGCGGTTTCCTGGGCATCTCTTTTTCCGTGCAATCCTTCATTTGGTTTTTCATGGTCTTATATGGGTTTTCCTGGTATTTAAATATTGTTTTCCCCTAGGGGGGACACAAAAGCATAGGATTAAATACGTACAAGAAGAAACTAGTGCATGGACACAGGATTGCTGGAGCAGCTGGGGCTTACAAAGGGGGAGATAAAAGCGTACCTTGCGCTGCTGAAACTCGGCTCCACCTCCACAGGGCCGCTCGCAAAAGAAAGCGGCGTCTCCCGTTCCAAATTATATGCGATTCTAGACAAATTGGAGAAAAGGGGGCTGGCAAGCCATGTGGAAGAGCGGGGCGTGATACAATTCCAGGCCGCTGAGCCGGCAAAGATAAGGGATTACATCCGGGTGCGGGAGGAGGAGATAAAGGGGCTGGAAACCGAATTCGGCAAATTCCTGCCCACCCTGGAGAAATGGAAGAGGGGCGCGGAGAACGTGCAGAAGGTCGCATTTTACCAGGGATTGAAGGGCACGGAAACCGCGTATGATCACCTGTATGCGGAGATGAAAAGGGGCGAGGAGTATTACGGGATAGGGATACCCGCTTATCAATCAGAAGAATTTCACCGCTTCTGGCAGAAGGACCACCTTAGAAGGGTTAATGCGGGAATCAAATGCAAATTGCTTTTCAACAGCGAAACGCCAAAAGAAGTGCTGGAGAATAGAAATAGCTACTGGGGCTGCGACGCGAGGTACATGCCTCCGGGAGCCGAGACCTTCGCCTGGATAGGCATCTACAAGACTTTTGTGATAATAAACATCCCCGCCGAGAACTCGATTACGGTTGAGATAGTGAATAAGAAAATAAGGGACACGTTCAAGGCGCAGTTTGACGATGTGTGGGCGAGGGCGAAGCCGTTCAAAAAGCATTGAAACCTTATTTCGCCTGCTGGAGATTTCCGAAGGAAATGAGCCCGAGGGCCCCGGTCACCACGGCGAAGAGAAGCAATACCCCTATATCATAATATATGGAAAACGCCCCGGTGCCGAGCAGCACAATCCTTATCGCATCAACCGCATACGTGACCGGATCCACCAGGCTTATCTGCTTCAGGAGTGTAGGGAGGTTCTGCAAGGGGAAGAGCGCGCCGCTGAAGAAGAACATCGGCCATATTATCACATTTGACGCGAGCCCGAAGCCCTCCTCACTGCGCAGGTTCGCCCCAATCACCAGTCCCATGCTCGCCATTGAGAAGGCAATTAGAAGCAAGAGCGGGATGAGATAAACCAGTTGCATGGGACTTATGGGCAATATGAAAAGGGCGCCTATGATGAGCAGCACCACGGCCTGCACCATCGCATTCGTTATCCCTCCCAGCGCCTTCCCCAGGAAGATGCTGTTGCGGGAAGCGGGCGCAACAAGAACCTCCTTCAGGAAATCAAGCTTCCTGTCCCATATTATGTACAAACCGTAGAAAACCGAAGTGAAAAGCATAGACATGAGCAGTATCCCCGGAAATACAAAGGCCTGGTAGTCCGCGCCCTGCCCGGATATTTCGCCGCCCACGCCCACGCTGAAAACGAAAAGCCAGAGCAGGGGCGAGATTATGGACGCAACGAGGCGCTCCTTCTCCCTTATGTAAACCTTAGCCTCCCTCAGCCATATGGCATAGACCGCATCAAGCTCAATCACGCTTCGCACCCCACGTCATCACCCTATCAGCCCAGGAGCCCTCACCTTCCTCCTTCGCGAATTCCTTCCCCGTGTAATGCAGGAAAACGTCGTTGAGCGTCACCTCCCGCACCTGCACGGACTCCAGCTCCCCACAGGCTTTCAGGAGCACCTGGAGGTTCTTCGCCGCATCGGTTATGGTAACCTCGGTTGTACCCTTTTCGCCCTTCTGCAGCTTCTTCACGAATTTCAGCCTTTTGATTTTTTCGGCATTGATAACTCCCCTGAGCAGAACAATGTCCTGCCCGACCTTTGCCTTCAGCTCATCGGCTGTGCCGAGCACCACGAGCTTTCCCCTGTCTATTATCCCTATCCTGCTGCAGAGCGCGTCCGCCTCCTCCATGTAGTGCGTGGTGAGCACCATCGTCGTCTTGTGCTCGCCGGAAAGCTTCTTTATGTAATGCCAGATGTGCTCCCGCGTCGCGGGGTCGAGGCCGAGCGTCGGCTCGTCAAGGAAAAGTATTTTGGGGTGGTGCATCAGCCCGCGCGCAATCTCGAGCCTCCTGCGCATCCCGCCGGAGTAGGTCCTAACCAGGTCGTCCGCCCTATCCGTGAGCCCAACGAGCTCCAGCATCTCCTTAATCCTCTTCTTCCGGTCCGCGGGCTTCATTTTGTAGAGCATCCCGTGCAGGTCGAGGTTCTCCCTTCCCGTGAGGAGGTCGTCCACGCT